>DASVDB010000124.1 GCA_036381315.1 Bacilli bacterium
ATTTCGCGGCATTTAATAGAGGAAAAAAAAGCGCGCAGTTCGATTTGCAAAATCCGCATGACCGCAAGCAAGTGCATAAGCTTGCGCTGGCGGCCGACGTCATCGTGGAAAATATTCGCGTCGGTTCGCTTTCGAAATACGGCCTGGGAGCGGAAGATTTGCTGAAAGAAAATCCTCGCTTGATCTATGTATCCATTCGCGGCTACACGGAGCAATCGCCGCGGGCGCTCGATCCGGGATTGGAAGTGATTTTGGAAGCGGAATCCGGCCTCATGTCGATCACAGGCCCCGGTGAAGGGGGAAACCCGGTGCGCCTGGGTGTCGCCGCCATCGACATGATGACGAGCATGCAGGCCGTAGGTTGCGTGTACAGCGCGCTATATCAGCGGGAAAAAAGCGGCCGCGGAGGGCATTTTTCCGTCAGCCTCGAGGAAACGGCGGCGCTCATGATGACGCATCCCTGGCTTATGTATCTGTTGGGCAAGACTGAATATAAGCCGTCGGGCACGGAGCATCCGAATATCGCGCCGTATGAAGTGTTTCCGACCAAAGACGCTCCGTTGATGCTGGGCGCGATTGACGACAACCAATTTGCGCGCCTTGCCAGGGCGCTAAACTGCGAGGAATGGCTGAGCCGTCCCGAATGGGCGACCAACGGCAGCCGGGTGGCCAACCGGAAAAGCTTGCATCAGGCCATTGCGCGGAAGCTTGCCGACAATACCGCCGAGCATTGGCGGAATTTGCTCGCGGAATTGAAACTGCCCGTCGGTATTGTCGAATCGGTGGCTTCCGCCGCAACAAAGTGGGCAAACGGCAACGCCCCGCGGCTAAGCGCGCATCATCCGACGCTCGGACCGATCATATGGCCGGTTTCGCCATGGCGCCCGCAGGGCGGAGATATCGCGCCGCCGCCGATTTTGGGCGCCGCGACGGAAGAAGTGTTGAACGATTGGCTGCGGGAAAAGAAGTAAAGCGTAAGCAGCGTTATCCGATATAAGGGGGAACATGCGCCTGAATTTCCGAAACGGCGGTTTTTCGGAAATTCAGGCGCATGTATGTTTTTACGCGCAAGTTTATTTATCAGAAAAAATTATTAATTTTATAAAAACTTTATCATCGCTTTTTTGGCGAATTCCTGCGATAATCATATGCATAAATAGAATTAAGTGCATCAGAATTGTCGGAATTGATTTTGGTGCCAGGTGGGGTGGACAAATTTGGTGCTTCAGGTGACGAACAGTCCTTTCAGTCAAGAGCAGACGGAGCTTCTGAATCGTTTGCTGCCTTCGCTTACGCAAATGCAGCGCATGTGGTTGAGCGGCTACCTTTCCGCCGATGTGGCAAACGTCGAAACGTTGGCGCCGCTAACGGCTGCGCCCATGGAAGCTCTGTCAATTTCCGCGCCGGCTGCATCCAGGGAAATAACCGTTCTTTACGGATCGCAAACCGGCAACTGCCGGAAGCTGGCCAAAAAGCTGGTCGATTTGCTGCAGGAGCGCGGCTTTCGGGCTGCGCAATCATCGATGCTTGATTTTAAAACGAATACGCTCAAAAAAGTGCAAACGTTGCTGGTCATTGTCAGCACGCACGGCGAGGGCGAGCCGCCGGACGACGCATTGTCCTTCTACGAGTTTTTGCACAGCAAGCGCGCGCCGCAATTGGATGGGTTGCCGTTTTCCGTGCTGGCGTTAGGCGACACTTCCTACGAATTTTTTTGCCAAGCCGGTAAAGATTTTGACAAGCGCCTTGCCGAACTGGGAGGCAAACGCCTTGCTCCGCGCGTTGATTGCGACGCCGACTTTGAGGAGGCGGCGGCGGAGTGGATGCGGCAAGTGCTTGCCGCCCTTGGCGGTCCGTCGGCAAATCCCGCACCGGTCAAGGCCGGCGGGACAACAGCCGCGGGAACCGTGCAAACGGTCTATTCAAAAGCGAACCCGTTTCCGGCAGCGGTATTGGAAAATCTGAATCTGAACGGCCGCGGCTCGGACAAAATAACCCGGCATCTCGAGCTTTCGCTGGAAGGCGCCAATCTGCAATATGAACCGGGCGATTGCCTGGGCATTTATCCGGAAAATCATCCCGGACTTGTGGAAGATCTCATGCAAGCGATGGGCTGGAATCCGGAAGAGGCGGTCCCGCTCGGCAAAAACGGCGCGATCGGCAGCTTGCGCGACGCGCTCTTGCGCCATTATGAAATTACGGTAGCGACAAAACCGCTGCTTGAGCAAATCGCGAAGCTTTCCGCAAACAAGAAACTGAAAGAACTGCTGTCGGCAGGCCGTGAAGAGGAGCTCAGAAGCTATTTGCGCGACCGCGATTTGCTGGATTTGGCGCAAGATTTCGGATTGCGCGGAATACCGGCAAAAGAGTTCGTAACCGTTTTGCGGAAATTGCCCGCCCGCCTTTATTCCATCTCCAGCAGCCCCTTGGCGTATCCTGACGAGGTTCATCTCACGATTCGGGCGGTGGCCTACGAAGCCCACGGGCGGAGGCGGTACGGCGTCTGCTCGACTTATGTCGCCGAGCGGGTGCAGATTGGCGACACGCTTCCCGTCTATGTGCATCAGAACCCGAATTTCCGGCTGCCGCAAAATCTGGACACGCCCATCATCATGATTGGGCCGGGCACCGGGGTTGCGCCGTTTCGGGCTTTTCTCGGGGAACGGGAGGAGCTTGGCGCGAAGGGGAAAACGTGGCTGTTCTTTGGCGACCGGCATTTTTCCACGGATTTCCTCTACCAGACCGAGTGGCAGCGCTGGCTGAAGGAGGGCGTTTTGACGCGCATGGATGTGGCGTTTTCCCGCGATACGGAGCAAAAAGTTTACGTCCAGCACCGCATGCTGGAGAAGAGCAGAGAGCTGTTTCAATGGCTGGAGGACGGGGCGCATTTGTATGTGTGCGGCGACGAAAAGAAGATGGCGCATGACGTCCACGCCACGCTCGTGGATGTGCTTGGCAAAGAAGGCGGGTTGACCGCGGAGCAAGCAGCGGAATATCTCGCGACGATGCAGCGGGAAAAACGCTACCAACGCGACGTTTACTGATCTTTTTGACAAATCCGGCGAATGGAGATGATACGATGTCAGACAACAATCTGCTTTCCCCAAACAGCGAGCCGTTCAGCGATGTTGAGCGAATCAAACAGGAAAGCAATTATTTGCGGGGCACTTTGGCCGAATCATTCGAGGACAGAATTACCGGCGCGATCAGCCATGACGATATCCGGCTGATGAAATTTCACGGAAGTTATTTGCAGGATAACCGGGATCTCCGCAATGAACGCGCCAAACAGAAGCTGGAGCCGGCATACCAGTTTATGCTGCGCGTGCGGGCCGCCGGCGGCGTCGTAACGCCCGGGCAGTGGCTGACGCTCGACAGTCTTGCGCAAGCTTACGCCGGGAACACGATCCGGTTGACGACCCGGCAGTCTTTTCAATTTCACGGCATCATTAAATGGAACATGAAACATGTCATCAAAACGATCAACGAAGCGCTATTGAGCACGCTTGCCGCCTGCGGAGACGTGAACCGCAACGTCATGTGCAATCCGAACCCGTACCAATCGGAAATCCATGGAGAAGTGTACGAATGGGCGAAAAAGTTGGCCAGTCATTTCAATCCGCGCACCAGGGCTTACCACGAAATATGGCTGGACGACAAAAAGGTGGTGGATACCCGCGAGGAGGAAGAGGAAGAGCCGATTTACGGCAAATTGTATTTGCCGCGCAAATTCAAGATCGGCATCGCCGTGCCGCCGGCCAACGAGGTGGATGTTTTTTCCCAGGACCTGGGGCTGATCGCCATTCAGGAAAACGGCAAGCTGCAAGGATTCAACGTGGCTGTTGGCGGCGGCATGGGCATGACCCACGGCGACCCGCTGACGTATCCGCAAGTGGCGCGCGTGATCGGCTTCGTCAAGCCGGAGCAGTTGCTTGAAATGGCGGAAAAAACGGTGACAATCCAGCGGGATTACGGAGACCGCTCGGTGCGCAAGCATGCCCGCTTCAAATATACGATTGACGACCGCGGCATCGAATGGTTTATCGATGAGCTGCACAAACGCCTGGAATGGAAGCTGGAAGAAGCGCGGCCGTACCATTTTGATCATAACGGCGACCGTTACGGCTGGGTGAAGGGTACGAACGGCAAATGGCATTTTACGCTGTTTATTCAAAACGGCCGAATCATCGATTCGGAAAACTATCCGCTTATGACCGGATTGCGGGAAATCGCCAAAGTGCATACCGGGGATTTTCGCCTTACGCCTAATCAGAACCTGATTATCGGCAATGTTGACAATAGGAACAAGAAAAAAATCGAAGAATTGATTAAAACCTACGGATTAACCGACGGCAAGAACTATACCGCATTGCGGCGAAACTCCATGTCATGCGTGGCGCTGCCGACGTGCGGTTTGGCGATGGCGGAATCGGAGCGCTATTTGCCCTCGCTTTTGGATAAAATCGAACCGATATTGGACGAAGCGGGTTTGCGCGACGAGGAAATCGTCATCCGCATGACCGGCTGCCCGAACGGCTGCGCTCGTCCGGCGCTCGCGGAATTGGCGTTCATCGGCAAGGCTCCGGGCAAATACAATATGTATTTGGGCGGCGGCTTTGCCGGGCAGCGGCTGAACAAGCTGTATCGGGAAAATATCGGCGAGGCGGAGATTTTGGCGGAATTGCGCCCGATTTTGCTTCGATACGCGAAGGAGCGGAAGGTCGGCGAGCATTTCGGCGATTTTTGCATCCGCGCGGGATATGTGAAAGAAGTCCGTTCGGGACTTGATTTTCGCGATTGAAACTTCTTGCGCAAAATTAAAAACGGTGCGGCGCCTCTCTGCACAACGCTCATGCGCAACGCTAGCGGTCGCCGCAGAGGCTAAGCGCTAAAACTGGGGGGCGCCTCACCGCACAACGCTATCGTTAAGCCTTACCGCACAACCCACCCGCCAGCGCATCGCAAGCGTTCCTCCTGCATATTCCTCCTCGCCAAGCACTAACGGACGCAGCAGAGGCTATTTGCCGAAAAAAGGCGGTGCAAAAATTTTAACGGACGCTTGAGCGGCTATTCGTCTTATTTTAGCCTGAATACCGCACAAAGTGCTAAATTAAGCGCGCCTACGATCGTTAAATTTGAAAACCGGACGTAAAACCGAAAATAGCCTCTGTCACGTACGTTAGAAACGAAAAGCGGGCAATTTGCGCCAAATAAACTCTTCCGCGACCGTTAAAGGCTGCAAGCCGGCAAACCGGCCGAGTATCTGTTGGCGAGCTTTAGGTGGCTTTAGGCACAGATTGCTTTTCCGCGAGACTCTTGCCTGAACAGTCGGCTTTCAGCCGCTGCCAGAAACCTACCGGCTTTAGCCGGTTGCCGTTTAGTTTCTATACGCCGAGGATAGACTTGCCCGCCCACCTGTTCGCCTGCCCGCCAGCTTGATTGTCTGTTTCCGCCGATTACCCGTCTGCCTGCCTGTTCCTGGCGGCCAGCTTTCGGCAGCGCATTGACAATGCCTGTTGGCGCTATGGGCTACGCCATAACGGCAAAAATGCGGATATAGCGCCCCATGTGAAGCGAACCAGCGCCTATAACGGCAAAAATGCGGATATAGCGCCCAATGGCTGATATAGCGCCCCATGCATGCGGGAAATCCTCCTGTATAAATGGCGGAAAAACCGTTTATCTGATCTTATGTCGGAAAAACTCCCGTATAATTTCGCCGTTTTTCAGCTATTAGCGGTTTTCAGAGAATTATGCGGGAGGTTTTCCTGCATAATTTCATTTTTGCGTAAATTTGCCGAAAATAACGGGAGGTTTTCCCGCATACGGTCGAGGCGCACCCATTCACCCGGTTACCGATAGCGGATCGGACGTAAAAATTTCGGCAACAAAAAACCAGCCTGCAAATGTCCCAAACAGGGCAATGCAGGCTGGATAACATGCTGCGCCGCTTTCGCGCAGGCGCGCTTTGTTGCGCTACCGTTAGGCGGCGCTTACGTTTCCAACCGGGACCAGGGAATCGTATTTTCAAGAATCACGGCTATAATAATGCCGACTAGCATCCCATTGGAAAGAATCGTGTGCATAAAACCGGGAATGTCGGCAAAACTGCCGCTTGGCGTTGCCTGTATGGCAAGGCCCACCAGCGTCGGCAAGGCGATCCGGAAAATGCTCTTGAAATTGAAGCGCATTCCCTCGATATTGCCTAAAGCGGAGCCGAATAGCTGCAAGTAGGCGACGAATAACACGGCGTCGCCTACGCTGAGCGGCAGCGTGGAGAAGAAACTTACGACTTGCGGAACGCAGCCAAGCACGGCGAACAAAACCGCGCCGATGATAAACGGCGCCCGTTCGTACAAGCGGGTTGTCCGCAAAAACCCGATCGAAGACGTATAGGGAGCGTACGGGACAAGGGCAAAAATGCCCGAGAATACGGTAAAGATCCCCGACCATATAAACGATCGGCGATATGCTCCGTCATTGATCGACATGTTAAAAACCGGTTCCGCCGCCCTGAATGTCGCAACAGCGTTGGAAGTATTGATCAGTCCCGTACATACGCCCGCGGCAAGGATGCCGAAATCGAAAGATGGCTTGCCCCAGACGAACATTTCCGTCATATCGGTGAAACGGGGGATAACGATTTTGGCCGCGCTGCCAAACAGGAGAACATACGCCACCCAACCAATTACGATGCCGATCAGGATGGAAAAATTGCTCAAGCTTCCCCGCCCGGCAATGGTCAAGATGGACACCGCAATAACCAGAAAAACGGAAAGCAAGGCGACCGGACCTTGCACTTTTCCAGTGCTCGTTATACCCGTCATTCCCGCGAAGAAAATATCTATTAACTGGGAGGCGAGCAAAAATAAAAGAACCGCCATCACAATCGGCGTAAACCATTTTTTAAGCATTCGGTGCAGGCCAAACGTGCCGAATAAAATGATGGCGGCCCCGCCCGCCATGATTCCGACGGAGAGACTGCCGCCCACTTCGACAATGGATTTCCCCGAGGATATTCCCAACGAGGCAATGCTCAGAATGACGCCCCACCACAGGCCGGTTTGCCCTTCCATCAAGGGAAGGCGATGGCCGAACAAGGCCTGCATCAGGCAGGCCAATCCCGTAAAAACAAACGAGCGGGCCATGCTGCCGCTGATCTCAATAGGCGATAGTTGATAGGCCTCCCCCACCGACAATGGAATAACAACGGTATTCGCGAATAAAAAACTTAGCCATTGCAAGCTGGCCAAGGTTGTTTTCGTTGTTTCCTTCAGCTTGTACAAAGAGGTTGGTGCTCCTTTCTTTTTGCTTTACAATGTTTATAAAAGCACTTTTCGACATGTAAATAAAGTAGTATTTTAAAAAAAGAGGTTTTCTTGAAAACGGCCGGATGAGCGATGCCGGGCCAAAAGTCTGCGGAACTTGTCAAGAGCGGCCATTCGGGGGCGAATAGCCGCTTTATAAAGGAGAGAGTATGCCGTGCCAACTTCACATGAACTGGAAAAAGCCGCCGCGATCAAAGATCGGCTGATTGCGTTTCGCCGGGAATTGCATCAATATCCCGAGCTTTCGATGGCCGAATATGAGACGACCGCCCGAATCAAGAGATGGGTGCAGGAGATCGGTCTTACCGTCGTAAAGATCGATACCCCGGTCGGCGTCGTGGCCGAAGTAATCGGAGCGAAGCCCGGACCGACGATTGCGCTGCGCGCCGATATCGACGCGCTGCCGGTAACCGAGGAAACCGGTTATCCGTTTGCTTCACAAATTCCTGGGCGGATGCACGCCTGCGGCCATGATTTTCATACGGCAGCCATGCTCGGCGCGGCGATTCTGCTGCAAGAACAGGCGGCGGAAATGAGCGGCCGCATCCGCTTTATTTTTCAACCCGGTGAAGAACAGGCGGTCGGCGCCCGCGCCTTGATTGATGCCGGGGCCCTGCAAGGCGTCAAAGCGATCCTCGGCATGCATAACAAACCCGATCTGCCGGTCGGAACGATCGGCTTGCGCCCGGGGCCGCTCATGGCCAATGTGGATAAATTCGCCTTGCGGATTATCGGCAAAGGCGGGCATGCGGCCATCCCGGACAGCGCAGTCGATCCCATAACGGCTGCGGCGGGCGTGATCAGCGGCCTGCAAGCCGTGATCAGCCGCAATATCAGCCCGCTGGATCAAGCGGTTATCAGTGTTTGTCATATGCAAGCCGGCTCTATCTGGAATGTGATACCCGATGAGGCGTTTTTGGAAGGAACCGTCCGCACCTTTCTTGCGGCGACAAGAGCAAAAGTATCGGAGATGATGGCCCGTACTGCCCAGGGAATCGCCGCCGGATATGGCGCCAAAGCCGAATTTGTCTGGACTTCCTGCCTGCCTTGCGTCAACAATGACGCCCGGTTGATCGAGTTGATGGCGGCGGCGGCGACAGAAGTCGGCCTGCGCGTGGAAGAAGCGCGGCAATCGCTGGGAGGCGAAGATTTTGCCCTGTATCAGGAACAGGTGCCGGGTTGTTATATCTGGATGGGAACAAGCGGGACGGAAGAATGGCACCATCCCCGCTTTACGCTGAATGAAGATGCCTTGCCGTTAAGCGCAGCCTTGTTTGCCGTGGCCGGCCAATCGGCACTGCGTTTGTTTGAACGTCAATGATGCGCCAAATATCGCGGCCAGACAGGAAAATAAACAGTTTGCCGTCTTTATCGGCAATCTGGCCGCGAGCGTCAAGGTATTTCGCCCTATTTCGACATATTTTGCGGTTTGACTAATTCGGAGTTATCCGATAGGATATACCCAAAATGTCATTTTCGACATTTATCATGCTTGGTCATGTGAAAAGAGGTGAATAGACTGCAGTTTTATTTCGATCATCTGGTTCACCTTGTGAACGATCCCGATCGATGTGTCGACGAGCTGCGGCAGCGCGGCATCAGCGCAATGCGGGGAGGTCGGCATGAGCGGTGGGGAACCTATAACTCTTTATGTTATTTTGATCTCAGCTATATTGAGTTTTTGGGCGTTGATCATCCCGATTTGGCTTTAACCGTAACCGATAATGATTTGGCCAGGCAAGCGGCAGCGGATCTTCCGGAAAATGAAGGGCTGGCGCGGATCGGGATCAGGAGTTATAATATCGGACAAGCAGCGGAGCGGGCGCAGGCGCTCGGTTATCAGGTGACGGGGCCTTTTGCCGGCAGCCGGACGCGAACGGACGGAACCGTTTTGCGCTGGAAAATGTTTTTTATCCGCGACGGCGCAAGCGGGCTGCGAATGCCTTTTTTCATTCAATGGGAACATACGGATAAACAAAGGCAAAACGATTTGCGGCGGCAGGGGATGATCAAAGATCATCCGTTGGGGCGGCTCAGGTTGGAATATGTGGCCATTTCCGTCCGCAACCCGCAGCAGTCCGCCGCCGCTTGGGGCAAACTGCTCGGCATGGAACCCGAACCGCCGTATTATGATGCAACCTTGCAGGCAATATGCCGCGCCCTGCCGCTTCCGGGCGGCCGGTTACTTTTTTTAACGCCTTCGGAAAACGATAGCGGCGCCGACATACTGCGCAAATACGGCGAACGCCCGTATCTGGTATGTATCAGCGGCGCGTCCAAAGAAGAGACATGGAAGCTGCGAGGAGCAATCTATCAGTTGAAAAAAGAAAAGGGGATATCTCAACGATGAACAGAGCGAAAAAAATAATTTTGACCGGAGCTTTAACCGTCGCCATGGCGTTTGCCGCCGTCGGTTGCGGAGCTTCCGGAAACGTGCAAGATGATACGGGAGCCGCTAACAGCGGCGATAGCAATGGCGACATTACGATTGCGGTAGCCGGACCGATGACCGGGGACGGCGCGCAGTACGGCAAGGCTTTCAAGGAAGGCGCCGAATTGGCGGTTGAGCAGTTCAATGCCGCCGGGGGGTACAACGGCAGGAAGGTGAAAGTGATTTACGGCGACGACAAGAACGATCCGAAAGAAGCGGCGAATGTTGCGCAAAACCTTTCATCCAACAAAGATGTCGTTGCGGTTATCGGCCACTGGAGCAGCTCGGCAACCTTTGCCGGAATCCCGATTTACCAGCGCAACCAGGTTCCGATGCTGGCGCCTACGGCTTCAACGCCCAGCATTACAAAGCCGGAAACAACATGGATCTTCCGCAGCACCAACACGCAGGATACGGAAGGAAAGAACCTGGCGGACTACGCCGTCAACAAATTAAACAAGAAAAAAATTGCGGTTCTCTACTTAAACTCCGACTGGGGCAAAGCCAATGCCGAATTCTTCAAAACGAATGTCGAAAAGCTGGGCGGTACGATCGTTTCCTACGAATCATACCCGTCGGGCCAAAATCTTGATTACTCGGCTTCGCTGACCAAAGTGAAGGGCTTAAACCCGGACTTGCTGTACATCGGCAGCACTTACAGCGACGGCGTTCTGATTATCAAACAAGCGAAAGCGATGAATCTGAACATTCCGATCATGGGGCCGACGACGCTCGCCTCCGACGGCTTCCTGCAAGCCAAAGACGCGGTCGAAGGGGTCTATTTGGATTCCGCCTTTTTCCCGCAGTCGGACAGGCCGGAAGTGCAGAAATTTGTTTCCGAATTCCAGCAAAAATATAACCACATACCCGGTACGTTCAATGCTTTGTGCTATGATGCAACCAATATCGTGTTGGAAAGCATCAAACGCGGCGGCCCGACGCGTCAGGGAATTCGCGATGCCATGGCCAAAATCGCCAATTTCCCGGTTGTTACGGGGACGGTTACTTTCAACGAAATTCGCAGCGACAACAATAAAACGTATTCCGACCTGGTGGTCAAGGACGGCAAGTTTGTACTTTTCCATTAAAACGGAACGAAAGACATCAACCAATCTCACCTAACCGGAGATAGACCAATGATATTGTTTGAGCAGTTGATTAACGGATTGGCGTTGGGCGGAGTTTACTCCCTCATCGCCCTGGGATTTACTTTGATCTTTGGCGTTCTGCGTTTGTTCCACATCTCCCACGGGGACGTCTTTATGTTCACGGGTTACATCGTCATCACGATTGTGGCGTTCGCCCGCTTGCCGCTTGCCGCCGCCCTGTTGATCGGGGTCGTGCTGGCAGCCTTGTTGGGAATTGTGGTGGAGCGGGTCGCGTTCAAACCGTACCGCAAATCGGACGAAATTATCCCGTTGATCAGCGGTATCGGCGTTTCGTTGACGCTGGAAAATCTGGCGATGCTGATCTGGGGACCGGAACAAAAGAGCTTCAAGCTTGGCGGAGATTTGGGCAGCGTAGACTTCGGTTCCGTGCATATCGCGGGGATTCGCCTCATTATTCTCGCCGCCTGTCTCCTCATCATGATTTTGTTCAATTACTGGTTGTTTCGCACCCGTACCGGGCGCGCCATCCGGGCGACGGCGGCGGATCCGGAAACGGCCAGCATGATGGGGATCAAGCCGGAGTTGGTGATTATGATTACGTTTGCTGTCGGCTCGTCGCTGGCCGGCGCGGCAACCGTGCTGGTCGGCGCATTGTACGGCGCCATTTATCCCACGCTTGGGTTCACGATGGGCATGAAAGCTTTCGCCGCTTCGATTCTCGGGGGCCTGGGCAGCATGACCGGGGCGATTGTGGGCGGCATGACTTTGGGCATTCTCGAAGTTTTCACCGCCGGATATATCAACATCGCTTATCAGGACTCGATCGCCATGGCGATTTTGATTCTTGTGCTGCTTTTGCGGCCGAACGGGATTCTGGGCAAGTCAGTTGAGGAGAAATTATGAGAAAAATGTGGATTGGAGCCGGTTTGTTGCTGCTCATCTGTTTTCCTTTTTTTGTTCATGATTTGTACATCGTGCGGATTGCGGTGATCGCGGGAATTTATGCGATACTGGCTTTAAGCCTGGGACTTATTGTCGGGAAAATCCGCCTGGTCTCCGCCGGTCATGCCGCCTTTTTCGGAATCGGCGCGTATACTTCGGCAATCTTGACAACCAGGCTGGAACTGCCGTTTTTGGCCGGTTTTGCGGCTGCCGCGGTGCTTGCCGGCTTCATCGGATATTTGCTGGCTTTTCCGATCTTGCGCCTGAAAGGGCATTATTTGGCGATGGCGACGCTGGCGTTCGGCATTATCGTGCAAATGGTGATGCTGAATTGGGAAGGACTGACGAATGGGCCGAACGGAATTCCCGGCATCCCGTTCGCGTCCTTGTTCGGCTATGTCCTGGACAGCGACCGGAAGATGTATGGGTTTGTCGCTTTTCTGCTGGTTGCGCTGCTGCTCTTTTTGCGGCGGTTGTATCAATCGTCGCTCGGCCGCACGCTGGACTATATTCGGGAAGACGAAATCGCCGCGCAAGCTTTGGGCATTCGTGTCAGGCGTTACAAAACGCTTGGCTTCACCCTCTCGGCCGCGCTGGCTGGTCTCTCGGGGAGCCTGTTTGCCCACTATATGGCCTTTATCAATTATGATTCCTTCAATCCGATGGAGTCGTTTATGGTTTTGGCCATGGTTGTCGTGGGCGGAATGTCCACGCTGCTCGGCCCTGTGCTGGGAGCGGTGCTGTTGACGGCAATACCCGAGATATTGCGGTCGCTCGCCGATTACCGAATGCTGATTTACGGCCTGGTTTTGATCATCGTCCTCTATTTTCGCCCGCAAGGAATTTTGGGTGTCCGCAAAGCTGACGGAAAAGAAAGGAATGCCGAATGACAGAGGTGGACGGGTTGACGGACAAACTGTTGACAGGAACGCGCTTAAGCAAATATTTTGGCGGTGTCAAAGCTGTCGATGACATCGATTTTTCGTTGCGGGAAGGGGAACTGGTCGGCCTGATCGGTCCGAACGGGGCAGGGAAATCGACCGTTTTTAACTTGTTAAGCGGGGCGATTGCGCCGTCGCACGGCACCATCCATATCCGCGGCGTCGATATGACCGGAAAGAAATTGTTTCAGTTTGCGGAAAAAGGCGTCGCCCGAACTTTTCAAAATATCCGGCTGTTTAAAGGAATGACCGTATTTGACAACGTGTTGGCCGGTTTTCACCGGGAATTGGATACCGGTTTTTTGCACAGCATTGCAAACTTTTCCTCTTCCCGCAAAAAAGAGCAATTAGCCAGGGCCAAGGCGGAAGAGCTGCTGCGCGCTTTCGGGCTTTACGCGCACCGGAACAAACTTGCCACCCACCTTTCCTACGGCGACCAACGCCGTGTGGAAATTGCCCGGGCGCTTGCCGCAAATCCGCAAATCCTGTTGCTGGATGAGCCGGCCGCCGGCATGAACGCTTACGAGGGGCAAGAGCTGGTAAAGCTGATCGGCGACGTTTGGCGAAACTATCATTTGTCGATCGTATTGGTCGAACATGACATGGAAGTCGTTATGAATCTGTGCCAAACGATTTACGTAATGGATAGCGGCAGACTGATTTTTCACGGAACGCCGGAAGCGGTCAGACAAAGCAAGGTTGTTCGCGAAGCCTACCTTGGAGGCGATCTGGATGCTTGAATTGCAAGATGTTTCGCTTGCGTATGATTCCGGCGACGTCGTCCGCCATGTCAACATGGAAGTGCGAAAAGGGGAAATTGTCGGATTGATCGGTTCAAACGGCGCCGGCAAAACGACGATCATGAAATGCATTTCCGGTCTGGTGCGGGTGAAGGACGGCAAGGGCGCGATTTTTTACAACGGGCAAAACGTGACGAATTTTTCTCCCGATCGCATCCTGAAACTCGGGATTAGCCATGTGCCGGAGGGGCGGCGGATTTTTTCCGACCTCACGGTTGAGGAAAATTTGTATTTGGGCGGCTACCGCCATGGCCGGGCGGATCTTTCGGGTGACTTCGCAAAAGTATACAAATTGTTCCCCATCCTGCAGGAACGCAAAAAGCAGCGGGCCGGCAATTTAAGCGGAGGCGAACAGCAGATGCTGGCGCTTGGCCGGGCGCTGATGTCGCGCCCTGACTTTCTGATCTTGGACGAACCTTCCCTGGGGCTGGCGCCGCTAATGGTCAAGACAGTTTTTCAGCTGATCCGGGAAATTCACGCTGCCGGGGTAACGGTCCTGCTGGTCGAGCAAAATGTGGACCTGGCGCTGAAGTATGTGGACCGCGCGTATATTATACAATCGGGACTAATCGTGCTCGAGGGCAGTCCGGATACGATCATGAGCTCCGGCGACATTATGGAAGCGTATCTTGGTCGGACAAGCCGCGAGAAGCAATAGGAAATATGGATAGCAGCAGAAAGCCGCTCGCAAAAACGAGCGGCTTTCTGCTGCTATTTAAAGTTGGGGAGCAAGTGCCGGCTTGGAATATTTATTGAACTGCGCCAACTCAGTTCAATTATTGTACTTTTATAATCTGCCACTGTTGATTATATCCCCCGTTATCCTGCCATTGCAGGATATTACCGCCGTCCGCGGTCGATAATCCTTCTACGTCTGCCACCTTGCCGCTGTTGCGGTTGACAAGCTTATAATAGCCGTTGCCGATGTCGGAAATTTGCCACTGCTGGCCGCTGCTGCCGTTGTCCGTCCATTGCAGAATATTCGCTCCGTTCGCAGTCGAATTCCCGTCAACAGCCATTGCCTTGCCGCTATTTCGGTTGATCAGCTTGTAATAACCGCCGCCGGCATCGACAATCCGCCACTGCTGGTTATATCCGCCATGGTTGGACCATTGCAGGATATTTGCCCCGTCGGAGTATGAACCGCCCTCGACATCCGCCACCTTGCCGCTGTTGCGATTAACAAGCATGTAATAGGCATTTGGATCCCAGGTGCCGCCTGTACCGTCGCCGTTATCGCTGCCGCCGACCAGGTAAATGTTCGGAACGGGGGGAGGCGCCATTCCTTCGCCAAGGAAGAAGGATGTATGCGGCGGCTGATTATAGGCGACATTCTGCCAGGCAACGCCCAGGCGATAAACCGGATCGTGCATCAAAGTGTAAATCCGGTAATTTGTGACGGCAGTAGTGGTGTAAATTCGCAGGGCAGAGCTGTCTTGCGTCCGCCACACGGCTTCTTCCCGCCAGTCGCCCAAGATGTCGGCCTGCAGGCTGGGCGTTCCTTTCGTACCGTTGTTGGAATATGCTCCGTTTGCTGTCAACAACGTATTGGTTCGTTGGTTGGCGTAATCCCATTTGCTGATCGTGCCGACCCCCGAACTATGATCGAGCAGTTCGCGGAGCAGATCCCCATCCCACCAAATACCGAAGTTAATGGATGAAGGTGTCGAACTGCTAAGCTTTGTCCCGTCGATTGTATAAAGCCCAACACCATTCGATGCCCAGACCTCTTCGCCGGGATGCCTGGGATCGATATCCGCCGCCATACCGCGGCCTGTATCGCCGTTACCCGTAACCCTCCATATAACATGGCCGTTCGCCGCATCCCAAACGGCTGCGCCATATGGGCTGTTTTCCAGAACCTTAAACACTTCCAGTCCGGCTCTATTCGGGTTCAGATCACCGAAATGCATGGCATCGCCATGTCCAAGGCCCGTGTTATACAAACCGGCGCCATTATCATCGACAGTCATCGCTCCGTAGACAATCTCGTCTTTGCCGTCGCCATCCGCATCGCCGATGCTCAGATTGTGATTTCCCTGCCCCGCATATGAGGAATAGCCGGAATTGTTGCTGTCGAATTTCCACAGTTTCGTCAACTGGCCGTTGCGCCAGTTGTAGGCCGTAAGTACGGTACGGGTGTAATAACCGCGCGCCATAATCAAGCTCGGCCTTGTTCCATCCAGATAAGCGATACCGGCCAAAAACCGATCGACACGATTCCCGTAGCAGTCGCCCCAATCGCAAACTTTACCCCTGGGCGGATCATAGTTTACGGTAGCCATGGCCGCTCCGGTTTGTCCGTTGAAAATCGACAAGTACTCGGGGCCGCTCAAAATATAACCGCTGGAGTTCCGGTAATCGGCACTCGCATTGCCGATGACGGCGCCTTTTCCGTCCACGGTGCCGTCTGCAGTTTTCATCGCGACTTCGGCTTTGCCGTCGCCGTCCAGATCATACACCATGAATTGGGTATAATGCGCGCCGGCGCGAATGTTTCTGCCCAGATTGATCCGCCACAGGCGGGTCCCGTCCAGTTTATAAGCATCTACATATACATTCCCGGTATAGCCGGATTGCGAGTTATCTTTCGAATTGGAAGGGTCCCATTTCAGTACAATTTCGTATTTTCCGTCGCCGTCCAGATCACCGACACTGGCATCATTGGCATTGTAGGTATAGTTTACGCCGTCCGGCGTTGTCCCGCCCGCCGGTTTTTGCAGCGGAACAGTCAGATAATTGGTTCCCCATACATTGACTGCCTCCGACGGCGCTTGCTCCGTCCCGTTTATTACCGGGCGCACAACATACGTGGAATTTGCCGTGCCGCCGGTGTCCAGATAATTGGTGCTTGTCGTGATGGGTGATGAATTGATCTTGCTTCCGTTGCGGTAAAGGTTAAAACCTATGTTGCCGGGATCGTTGCCGAACATCCGCCAACTGACAAAGACGCCGTTCGTTACCTTGACGGCAATAAGCCCGCGATCCAGAAATTCCATCTGCCGCCCGGACGATGCCGCCGATGCTGCCTGCACGCCGGCCAACGCCGGATATTGCATCGTATAAATCGTATAATAGGATGCAATCAGAACAAGGCCAAGCAAAATTAAACATAATTGTTTCCATATGCGATTTGCATGCGTAATCATAAACTCATCTCCTTGTTTATTTTGGCTTCATTTCCGTCTTCGGGTCCTTTTCACCTCACACGAAATTGTTTTTCACCTTGTCCCAATCAAATTTTATGGCGGTAAAAATAACATAAAAACCACCCCCTAACACCTTATAAATATAGTATAATGTGGAAAATATTGATTTGTAAATCACGAAGAATGATGAAAAGTTTCGGCGTAGCTGTGAAAACCTTCATGAAGATTGCGGTAATTCAGATTATGTCGAACAGATTTCGTACGATACGTAATTTATGACATCGGAGGACATTTTCAAATGTCCTCCTTTAACATACGGGAGGGATATTGTGTTTCGTAGCTTTTGTTACTATTCTCATTATTTTAACTTCATGTACTCATAAAACGTTGACCACGAGTTACATTAATGGGCCATCCCTCTTCTTCGGCATCATCAAAGTCAATGGATTGTCTGTGCCCGATCATTAGTGCCAGCGCTGTCCCACCTGCTAAATATGCTTCTGGAATCGGTGATACTGCCAAGGGAAATTTCATCGCCCATATTCAATACCCGCTCAATGATAAAGTGACGATTTTCCTTGATATCCAGGGAGTGCAAATCTGTATCCCAGAACAGCCTTGTCACATCTTGTTGAACTCCGTGCAAATCCGACAATCTCCTCACCCAGCTTTATTTTCTATATTTTCGAGTGATATAACACACTTGCGATTGCCGTGGCGGCCTGCTTGCAGAATATAGTCCATCATTTGCATCACATACTGAAATGTCGACCGATTTGCGGAACAGCTAAACTGAAACTGTGAAAATGTTAATAAGACTGAAGAGGTGTCTGGTTATGGCTGTACAAAATGAAGTAAAAGTATGGGAGACGATAAAGACAATCCCCACTTATGGAATCGGCGCACCGGGTAAAAATCCGCTGTTTTTGGAAAAACGGGTGTACCAGGGCAGTTCGGGGAAAGTTTACCCGTATCCGGTGATCGACAAAATTGAAGTCGATAGCTCTGGCCCCCGCCTGATAATCATCACAGCATGTAACGACACTTCCTCATTCTTGCAACATTCATTTGCCTCTGCCATTCCTTCACTTAACTGTTGTATCGGCGGAATCGGCAAGATTTTTGCAAAAATGTGCTTTACAACTGTACGATCATGCTGCAAATCGTTTTCCGATTTTGGACGAACTCTCCATACTGCCGTTTCTTCATGCCGATATCGATGCTTGCAGGGGAAAAGAAATTTTCAATTTCAGCCCCTCGCCCGCTTTTGAATGAATGTCCAACTGGCCGTGCAGATCGAGGACACGGCTTTTCATCTGCAGCATGCCGACGCCGGTTTTGCCCGGCACCGGATCGGGAATTTGGTCAAAGCCGATGCCGTCGTCGCGATATTTGAGCTTGACCGTTCCGTCTTTTGCGGACAGTTCAATCGCCACTTTTGCGGCTTTGGCGTGCTTCTTCGCATTGCTGATCAGTTCTTGCACAATCCGAAACACATGGCGTTTCTGGTCAAGGTCGAGCTTTTCGATCTGACTTTTGTTGAATACGCGGAATTCGATTTCGCACGTTGCGGCGGCGTTTTCAAATTCCACTGTTTTTTCAATCGAATTGACCAAACCGGTAGTGCGCAGCAGATGGGGGTAAAGCTCAAAGCAGCTTTGCCGCAGATTGGTGTTGATGATTTCAATATATTCGGTCAACTTGTTCAGCTCGGATTGGTCTTCTTCGGTTAATGCGTATTTTTCCAGAAGCGCGGTCAGCTTGCGCTTCAAATACAAAAGATCCTGCATGGTCGTATCGTGCAGATCGTTGGCTATCCGTTGGCGCTCTTTTTCCTGCATTTCAAACATGGACTTGCGAAACCATAAAAATTCTTTGGCGGCCTGTTCATCGGGCGCCTGCGCGGCAAACTCGTGCAGTTTTGTCGTCAGCTTGCGGATCAAATACAAATTTTCCAGGCTGACGGACAAATATGTGATGATCAGGTTCAGCCAATCCAGTTCCTCCTTGACGAGCATCGTCTTCGCTTTCTTTTCGGAGACGATGAGGAAGCTGCTGTATTCTTCATGGTGGTTGATCGGGAATATGGTGCAACAATCGCAACTTTTTCGTCCTTCTTTGATATGCCTTTCGATTTTCCCATAATCAACTTCGCCGATGCCGATCGTTTCCAACTCTTCCGCAGACTGAAAGACGATCGCGCAGCCGTGCACCTGCAGCGTATTGACAATGTCCACCAACACAATCTCTTTAATTTCCCGAAAATTGGATATTGTCGCGAGATCGCGCGATATTTTCCCCAATGCCCGCTGCAAATAATACTTGCGCGGGAACATGACTTTATTCAATTTGGTCGTAATGTATTCAAGCGAATATAAAACGAACGTCCCCAATGTCACGGTAATGATGAACAGGATAACCAACCGGTCCACGGAAATGGTTGGAGCGAGCAGAGCCGCTGCGATGGCGACTGTGACGGCGCTGGGAATGATGGCGATCATAACGGTAAACAGGATGCGTCTGACCACGTTTGGAATATCATACAACCGATTCGTCGCCATCAAATAAGTGAAGGATAACGGGAAAAAGAGGATAAGCCAGGAAAAATCCAAAAAGCCGATCGATATTTGTTTGAATAATAGTTGCGCCAAAATGTTCAAAACAACAAAGGGGACAAAGGAAATAAACAAGGTAACCCAAATCGTTTTGATAATAACGGAAATATACAGGTTTTCTTTACGATGTTTCCAAAACAGGTAGCTTAACAAGCCGAAGTTCCACAAAATTCCACCAATAAAATATGGGTAAGCAATAAAATAACTGATTTTGTAAATCAAATTTGCAGTCTGCGGTATGAAAAAGTTAAACAGAATTATGCTGATTATGGCGATAAAACCATATAAATATTTCAAACTGGAGGAGCCGAGATTGATGTTTGCTTTTTCCCGTAAAAAGACGATTAAAAAATGCTGGAAGACGGTTGGCGTCAACATGACAGTGGTTGCGATCAAAATTTTGCCCACAGCGTCTCCGCGCACAGATGCGCCCAGTCCGGTAAAGGCCAATCCGATGACAACAAACAAAAGCGCGAGATGCCTGGCGGAGGGGGAATTTTTTAGCTTTCGGAGCAACAATCCAGCCATGTAAAAACAAATAATCTCCGCAAAAATAATCATGACATTTTGACCATCATGGCCACGTTCATTGCTTAAATCCAGTTTCAATAATTGGCCGGCTTGCGAAACTGTGAGCGAATCGGTCTGTTCAACTTGCCTCCATTTTTTTACGGAAAAATGATCGAAAGGATCCTTGTCGTTGATTTTTAAGATGACGTCACCCGGTCGGATGCCAAGACGGTAACCGGCACCATCTCTGTCCAATTCAGATACTATCCATTCTTGGTTGGAAGACAGTTGCAATCTAATACCCATGAATGGATATCTAAACATTAAATATAAAAACCAGCACTGAATAAAAACAAACATGAATAAAAGTAGAATAAAAATTGTTCGTTTTAACATAAATTCTCTCCCTTTTTTAGAAATTTAATGATATAATGTCATTAAATTGTGATGAAGAGAGGTGATATAATGCAAGCTGTTTTGTATTCTCCTCAATTGCATCATGTCGTACGGAAAATGAAAGCCAAGAAAGAAAGCACTTACATTGCCAAGCTCTCGAACGAAGAAACGGTCGCGCTAACGAAAGTACTTAATTCCAAACAAAAAGGCAAACCGGAAATCAAAGAATATTGGTGGTAATTGTTTCTCCTTAATTTTACCAGAACAAAAAGAGGTTGCATATATTTTTAAAATATGCAACCTCTTTTTGCGGTTTTATGGCTTTTTCCACTTCTCTTACAACACCACCCTCTCTTCTAAATTTCTCCACAGGTGGTGCGCCTCTCTGGCAATGTGTTCCAACAAGTCCGGCGGTGACGTGGTGACGGCGGCGCATTGTTTGATCAGATCGTCCAATTCCAGCTTGAATGCTTCCAGGGCTTTGGCTTCTTGAATCACCATTTGGCTGAAGCCGTTTAAAGACGGTAACACCTCTTGGCGCGGAGGGCGTATCATGGTTCGGAGCGCGTTGGCTTGCAGGAATAAATTCTCGAATTTTTTCGTCATTTTTCTGACCCGGGCATGAAGTTCGTAATTTGACGCGTCCAAATAATGGCTGATATAACTGAGATGATCAGCCATTTGCCTTAACCAGAAGTAGCTTTCATGAATCATGGCGTCCGCCGGCGCAACCTTGCCGCCTGACTGCAGCAAATTAAACACGGACAGTGTCTCTTCGGCTTCCCGAATCATATGATCCAGAAGCGATTGCGGCGTGGAAATGATGACATTGCAGCGAAGGGCTCTATCCAATGTATACACGAGCAAGCTATGAAATTCGGGTACGGCTCGCTGCGCTTCGTGAATCAACGTCCCGGGATCGGCCGATTTTGTTTTTGTTTTTTCGAAAATGGCTCCCAAACGTTGCATGACATGCTGGTTCGCGCGGGCGAGTTCCCGTTCATAATGGCTTATTTCCCTGTCCAAAAAACGACTGTGATCAAAATTGTTCTGCACCCAAAACGCGATAATTCCATTGATATCCCGTTCATAATGATCTGTGTAGGGCATGGCGGCACAACCTCTTTCTTTTTTTATAACCCTTACTGCACATTATGGTTATTGGCTTGGTTAGGTTCCTGCCCACACAAAATGATTTTGTCCTCCTAAGTTTTATACTGATCGCATTGAATAACATAATTGATTGTTGAAGAAAATACTGAAAAAAAAAGATGACAAAACAGAAAAATGAGTGGACGCGGGATTAACGAAAAAGCCATCATCGCCGATTTATGATACAATAAAACGTAATTAGGCGATGGATGGTGTATGTATGCGAATCGGCAACTTGTTCGATTTTACCGAAAGCCACCGGTTTTACGCTTACCGCGGTTTTTCGCTTGACAGCTTTAGTTTGAAAATACTATATTCCATCTACCAGCCGATGATCGGCCCGGGAGCGGTCGGATTATACTGCACATTGTATTATTCGGTTCCCATGGACAAGCTGGGCTTTTCCGCGCCCGAACAGCAGCGCCGCCTGTTTTTGGCTCTCGGCATGGAAATGAACGAAACGGGCCGAAAGCGGCTGATTGAATTTTCTTCCCGTTTGGAAGCGGTCGGGCTGTTGCAAACTGTTCGCAAATACATAGCTGATTCCGACGAATTTGTTTACGAATACACGTTGCTTGCTCCGCTTATGCCGGATGAGTTTTTTCAAAACCAGCATTTGGTTATGCTGCTTCGCGACAAGCTGGGCAAGCATGCCGTATTGGCGCTGCGCAACGAGTTCGCCGCGGCATATCCGGCGGACCGCTTGCCGCCTTTGCAAGACAGCGGCGAGCAATTGACGGTGCCGTTTTACGATTTGTTTCGCTTAAACCTGAATTCCGTTGATGAGGAATTGGAGCAAACGCTGATGCAAATGGCGCCCGCGCGCGAAACAGCGCCCGCGCCGATCGGTACGTTTCGCGGTTTCAGCTTTGCCGAGTTGCTGATGCGCATACCCAGGCAGTCGGCAAACCGCCCCTATATTGAGGCGCTGCGCAATGACCCGGAAGGCTTTGCGGCGGTTAATTATACGGCGGCAAAATATATGCTGACATTGGCGGAAACGTGCCGACTGTTGGATGAGGACGGCATTTTTTCCCCGGACGGCGATTTGTGGGTGGAAGAATTGCAATATCGCGCCGCCCAACTGTTCAGGCAAAAACAAAAGCATGCGAGCGACCGGAATGTGGCGCTGGCCAAACTGGCGAAGCAGCCTGCGACCGGCAAAGATTCGCTCCTTCCGCAAAAACCGGTAGATCCCGCAAGCATCGTGGACGTGCCGCAAACGCTGCAAGGGAATATGACCGCCGAAAGCTACAGTTTATTTTTAAAAAACGCGCCGTATACGCAAGTTTTGGCGCTGTTTTTCCCCGGCGCGGTGCCGTCCCAAACATTAAAGCTGTTTGAGACGGTCGACTTTCATTTTAAGCTGCCGGAAGAAGTGATCAACGCGCTCATTCATTATTTGATGGCGAACCGCAAATCAATCGCCAAACCGTTTGTCGAGGCGATAGTTGCCAATTTGCTGAGCCAGCGGATTCATACATTCGAACAGGCCATCGCTTATTTTCGGGATATTGAGCAGGCGATTGGCAAGCGCAAGTCGGCCGCCCCATCGGGAAAAGGCCGCGCCAAGCAAAAGCCGAAGCTGCCGGTTGCTCCTGCCGATGAGCGTCCTCATCCCGTCAGCGAGGAGCGGCTTGATGAAATTAAAAAACTGGCGCTCAAGCTGAAAAGTAAGCCCGCGGACGAAAGGGGATCGTAATCCGTGAAATCGCTCGCTGAAATATTAAAACAATTTCCGGCTGCCGCATATGCGGGCAACATGGAGCAAAAAATCGCCCAAATTCTGAACGCTCCGGAAGTGAAAAAGCTGCGCGCCCAATACCCGGAATTGGACGAACAAATCCTTTTGCGCAATATCAACAAGCTTTATCAATATGTGACGGAGTATCGCAATTGCGCCAATTGCCCGGGGGTGGATCAATGCCCGAACGAGTTTCCCGGCCACTATACCCGCTTGTCCGTTGAGTTGGTCAATGGAGAGCCGCAGTTGGTCGAGCGCAAAGTAGCCTGCAAAAAATGGCTGGCGCATCAGGCGCGGGAAGCGGTGCGCAAACGCGTCCGCAGCTTTTATGTTGATGAGCGCGCGCTTGATGAGGGATGCAACATCGAAGAGATTGTGGAGATCGACCGCGACCGGGCGGAAGCCGTCGGCAAGATCATCTCCTATATGATTGCGACGAGGGATAACGGCTTGCAGCCAAAAGGATTGTTCCTGACGGGCGGCTTTGGCACGGGAAAAACGTTTCTGATGTGCTACATGCTGCACGAATTGGCCAAGTCGGGCTACTCCGGGGTCATTGTTTACACTCCCGAATTTGTCGAGGATTTAAAATCGATGTTTTCGGAGCCGCAAAAGCTGAAGGAAACGGTGGAATTGATGAAACAATGCGACTTGCTTGTTTTTGACGACATTGGCGCGGAAAACTTGAATCCGTGGGTAAGGGACCATGTGATCGGCTCGATTTTGAACTATCGGATGAACCGCAAACCGACATTTTACACGTCAAATTTCAACCTCGAGTTGTTGGAGCAGCATTTTTCCTTTACCAACAAGGAAGGGGAAGAAGAATACAAGGGGCGCAGGCTGATGGACCGCATCCGGCCGTATGTGGACGTGATCGAGGTCGCCGGTACAAACAAACGCGGAAACGTTTAAAAATCCTGTTAAAAAGCCGATCCTGTCAACGGATCGGTTTCTTTCGGTTCTAATGGTTCTGTTGGTAAACCTTTGCGATATCGGCTTACATGCTTATCTGTACGTGCTGATAATCGTGACAATAATCGTAACCACAATGATAAATATAAACATGCCGGCAAATCCGGTGGCCACATCCGCAAAGTCGTTACGCGGTTCCTCGTTGATATGCAATTCCGGATTGTTTTGTTCACTCATCGTATGTTCCTCCCCAAAATCATACGGACTATTTAAACGCCATAGCAGTAGTATAACCCAAAATGCCGTGCGATTGCAAAGGTCTTTTGGCGCATTGTCCATGCCGCCCGCGCAAACGATCGTAGTTGTCGCTGCTGTCTGCGCAAACGATCGTATTTGCCCCTGTGTCCGCGCAAACGTTTTGCCCCAGCCGGTTGCGTAAACGGCTGTATTTTCCCTGCCGGTTGCGCTAACGGACGTATTTGCCGTTATTTTGCGAAAAAACGGCTTGTTGAAATTTTAACGGACGCTGGTGCCGTTATTTGGGCAAAATTCGGCTCCAAAGCCATGAAAATAGGCAAATAGGCGCAATGACGTCCGTTTAGAAATTTGAAAGCGCAAAAAACCGCCTGTTAACGTCACTGGCGTCCGTTAGAGCGTAACGTGGAGGAAAACGTTAGAGCGTAACGTGGAGGAAAACGCCAGAGCGTACGTGTGGAAAAACGTTAGAGCGTACGTGGGGGAGATCGTTAGAACGTTCGTGCAACGGATTAGCGGGGGAAAACGCCAGAACGTGCGTACAACAGAGGCTGATGCTGTGCCGGCAGCGGGTTGGCGGAAAAGACTGGCGCCCGGTTATGACTTTGGCATAAATTGTGGTATACTTTAGATGCCGATAAAAGAGGCTATTCAGTTGTTGCAAAAGGAGGAATCTGGAGAGTGGCTATCGTAAATGTATCCGATCAAACGTTCAAGTCCGAAGTTGAGTCGCAGGACTCGGGAACGGTGCTGGTCGATTTCTGGGCGCCCTGGTGCGGTCCGTGCAAAATGATCGCTCCCGTGCTGGAAGAATTGGACGGAGAGATCGGCGAAAAATTAAAGATCGCCAAACTCAATGTCGATGACAACCCGGAAGCGGCTTCGCGTTTTGGTGTTTTGAGCATCCCGACATTGATCGTGTTTAAAAACGGCGCACCCGTTGATAAAGTGATCGGTTTTCAATCCAAGGACGCTTTGAAAAATGTGCTATCCCGCCATATTGGCTAAGATTTTACCGGGTGCAAGTTGTTTCAAAAAAACCGCTCCTTCGCTTCAGAGAGAGCGGTTTTTAAGCATTTGAAAAACGGAGTGAAACCGGATGCCGCCCGAAAAAATAGACGACCCGAAACTTAGGCTGGAAACAATTCGGCAGAAACTCGCGTTATTGCCGGATAAGCCCGGCTGTTATCTGATGAAAAACTGTGACGGCAAAATCATATATGTGGGCAAGGCGAAAGTGCTGAAAAACCGGGTGCGCTCGTATTTCACCGGCACTCATAACGCCAAGACACAGCTGCTAGTCAATGATATTTGCGATTTTGAATACATTGTCACCGCAAGCAACAAGGAAGCCTTGATCCTGGAATGCAATCTGATCAAGCAATACCACCCCCGCTACAATGTGATGCTGCGGGATGACAAGACTTATCCGTATATAAAAATTACGAATGAAGAGTACCCGCGCCTGGAGATCACCCGGCAAGTGCGGAAAGACAAGGCAAAATACTTCGGCCCGTATCCGAACGTCTTTGCCGCCCGGCGAATCAAAAAGCTGCTGGATCGGCTGGTGCCGTTAAGCAAATGCGGCCGGAATGACAAGAAACCGTGCCTTTACTATCATATCGGACAGTGCGTATGTCCGTATGTGTTCGGTTACGACAAGAACGAATATGAACGGATGGTGCAGGAGGTTGTCCGCTTTCTGCAGGGCAGCCATGAAGAAATCAAACAGGATTTGGCGCGAAAGATGCATGAAGCCGCGGAACAGTTGCAGTTTGAACGGGCGAAGGAACTGCGCGATGTGATTGCCGACATCGATACGGTGATGGAAAAGCAGACGATTTCCAGCCCGGACGCCGCAAACCGCGACATTTTCGGTTATGCCGTGGATAAAGGGTGGATGTGCGTCCAGGTACTGTATATGCGCCAGGGAAAAATGATTGAGCGGCATGCTTCCGTTTTTCCTTTCTATGGCGAGGAATACGACGATTTTATCACCTATGTGACGCAGTATTACAGCGAAAATCCCGCATTGCCAAGTGAATTGTTTTTGCCCGCGCCGCCCGAACAGAGCGCGGAGAAAGAGGGCGCAAGCGAATCCGGCGCAGCCGAGACCATAAGCGCTCTGGAAAATTGGCTGCATGTGCGCGTGCGCATGCCAAAGCGGGGGCCGAAGCGGAAAATGGTGGAAATGGCTGAGAACAATGCGAAAATGGCGCTTGCCGAGAAGTTTCTCATGATGGAACGCGATGAAAGCCGCACGGACAAGGCTGCCGCCAATTTGGCGAAGCTGTTCGGCCTTGAGCATTTGCGGCGCATTGAAGCGTTCGACAACTCCAACATCCAGGGGACGCATCCCGTTTCCGCGATGGTGGTGTTTACGAACGGCCGCCCGGACCGCAAAGAATACCGCAAATACAAAATAAAAACGGTCAGTGGGCCGGACGATGTCGCCACCATGCGCGAAGTTATCCGCAGACGGTATGAGCGCGTATTGAAAGAAAATTTGCCCATGCCCGATCTGATTATCGTTGACGGCGGCAAGGGGCAAATCGCGGCGGCTATCGATGTGCTGGAGAATGAGTTGGGAATTGCGATTCCGGTTTGCGGTCTGGTTAAAGACGACAAGCACAAAACTTCGCAATTGATGGCGGGCGATCCTCCGGAAATCATCCCGCTTTCCCGGCATAGCCAGGAGTTTTATTTGCTGCAGCGCATTCAGGATGAGGTGCATCGGTTCGCCATCACATTCCACCGCGAAACGCGCGGCAAGTCGATGATTTATTCGATGCTGGACGCCATACCGGGCGTCGGCGCCAAACGCAAAAAAGAGTTGCTGCGCCATTTCGGCTCCGTCAAAAAAATCCGCGAGGCGACATTGGACGATTTCCGCCCGCTCGGATTTGGCGACCAATTGAGCCGCCGCATTATCGAAGCGTTGCGGGACGCAATGGAGGACCATTCCTGACCTTTCGGTCGTGCAGCCATTTGATGAACAGGGCGATCAACGCCGGTGACAGGAGGTAGCCGACTCCCGTAAGCGCATTGAGCGTTCCGCCCAAATACATGATGGAAATCCCCATCAAGACCGAGTCCATGCTGGCGTGCGCGAACAGCGAGGTCAGCAAACCATAGCGCAAAAAAGCCAAACCGAAAAACAGGCCGAGTATAGTGACCTCAATGAGTCTTGTATAAAAAGGGTAAAACGGATACCCGACATGCAACATTGCCCAGAAAAAGCTGGGGATCAGCATGGCGATGAAGGTGTTGCGGAACAGCTTTTTGCACAGGGCGATGCCGAACAACCGGTAAACCGCTTCTTCGGAAATGGCCGCAGCCCATGCCAAAAGCGGGAACAAGGCGGGCCAGAACAAATTATAGATCGAACTTGTCGGGTCTTCGACCGACCAAACGGCAAAAAGCCTGCCTTCTGTAGCGAACAAGACCGCCTGAATGCCCAAAATGATGGCGGCAATCGCATAACCCCGCAGCATGGCGCGCCTGGTTTGGTTGCCAAAGTCGGGTTCCCGCCATGCCGGCCATACTTTTTTGCCGAAGCTTTTCCACAGGCTGTCGCCCACCGTCAACGCCAAATATGTTAACGTCCCCATCAACAGAATCGTGATCTGGTTGAACACGACCGCTAACGTTCCGTACAGGCTGTTGTCCGTCATGGCGCGCATTCCCGGGTACGCATTGATATTATAAATTGCGTAGATGGCAACAAACGCCAACGTCAGCAATAACCCTCTGCGAAACGAAATGAACCGCTTGCGGATTACGGCGGTTGCAATGGCGCCGATTGTAAGCAGCAAGCCAACAAGCAAGCCCAATATGCCGATTCGTTCGGCGGATTGTTGCTGATGGTCCATCCAGCCCGTAAACGATTGCGGCAAAACGAATGAAGGGGAGAATTCCACGGGGATCTTTCCCCGCATGGCGATCCGGATCTGCAAATACGCCTGGCCAATTTGTTCCTTCTTGTCCGTGAACACCCACAAACCGTCCGATTGTTGAAAGGATGCCGCAAATCGCGCGGGGTCATAACCCATGGCCGCAAGCCAGGACTTGGCCATATTCGGATCCGGCGCGTTAACCGGATCACCTACGCCGCCGGTTTGCGCCCAGCCGAAGACCGTTCCCGAGCGGATGTCGACGTCCGCTTTATATTTCTTTTTCCCGGCGGAATCGGCAAGTTCCACTTCATAGTAGTCGATCGGGAAATCGGGATACGTCTTGGCGAATGCTTCCGTCAAATGTTCTTTTTGCAAATAACCGCTTAAGCGATCATGCGATTGGAACACAACGAATGATTGATCCGCATGCACCGCAAACTGGCTGCGCAGAAAATCCGCCGCATGCGCCGCCGCTTTTTCCCTGGATATGGCCGGTTGCACTTCCTCGCTATTTTCATCCGCATTCAACGCGAAAAAAACGACCGCGCCAACAATCGCCAATAAAATCAATACGAACGCTTCCCCATTTTTCGCTAACCGCGACGGTTTGCGCACAGAAGTCATGTGATTGCTCCTTGGTCCTGTTATTTTCCAGTTCTAAATTACCATAAAATGCTTCACTTATGCCAATTTATTCCTCATTTCATTTGTTGACAGGATGGAGATGTTAGATAAAATAAGAGAATCGGTAAAAGATGCCGCAAAAGCGGTCGAATAATGGCGGATTGAGTTCGGGTTTGGCCGCGGGTAAGGAGTCGGGACATGAAATCGCTGCATCGCAATCTGAGTTTGTCGCCGCCGCAAATTCTCGTCTCGGGATTTGCACTGATCATTTTCGTGGGCGCCATCTTGCTGTCGCTGCCTGTATCGTCCGCGGACGGCAAGGCATTTCCGCTGATTGACGCGTTTTTTACGGCGACTTCGGCAACTTGCGTGACGGGGCTTGTCGTCGTCGACACGGGAACGCATTTCAGCGTTTTCGGGCAGATCGTGTTGCTTTTACTTATCCAGGTCGGCGGTCTGGGCTTCATGACCATGTCGTCGCTGTTTGCGTTCATGCTGCGCAAGCGGATCACCTTTCGCGAACGGCTTGTTCTGCAGCAGGCCATGAACCAGACCAGTATGGAAGGCATTGTGCGGTTGATCCGCAAAGTCATTTTATATTCATTAACGATTGAAGCGGTCGGGGCGGTTGTGTTGACGCTTCGCTGGTCGCTCGATATGCGTTTTGGCGATGCGGCGTATTTTGGCGTGTTCCATGCCGTTTCGCTGTTCAACAACGCCGGTTTCGATCTGTTTGGCGAATTTAAAAGCCTGGCGGAATATGCCGCCGATCCGGTAATCAATATAATGGCCATGTTTTTGATTTTTACGGGTGGAATCGGCTTTGTCGTGCTCGCGGAGATTGTCGATTGGTCTCGTTACCGCAAAAAGCTTTCCCTGCACAGCAAAGTCGCTCTAACGACCACCGTTTTTCTGATTCTTTTCGGAGCTATCGTCCTGTTCATCTTTGAATTCAGCAATGCCAAAACGTCCGGGCAACTGAACTGGTCGGGAAAAATTCTGTCCGCATTTTTCCAGTCCGTATCGTCGCGGACGGCTGGAGCAAATACGCTTAATATCGCCGACATGCGGCAAGCTTCGCAGTTTTTCCTCATTCTGCTCATGTTTATCGGCGCATCCCCGGGTTCAACCGGCGGCGGGATCAAAACGACTACTTTTGCCGCGCTGATAGCGGCGATGATCGCGATGTTCCGCGGCAAGGAAGATGTTGTGCTGTTTCGCTTCCGCTTGGGCAAGGACCGGATCTACAAAGCGCTGACGATTACGCTGTTCTCGTTGTTTTTGATCATTCTCGGGGCGATGGTGCTGTCCACAACGGAAGACCACCAATTTTTGATGATTTTGTTTGAAGCGACTTCGGCGTTCAGCACGGTCGGCTTGTCCATGGGCTTGACGCCGACTTTGACGGTTTTCGGCAAGATTATCATCATGCTGATGATGTTTATCGGCCGTTTGGGTCCGCTCACAATGGTGTACGCCTTGAACAAAAAGACGCCGAAAGAGCTGTACCGCCATCCCGAAGGGAAGATCATCATCGGATGATCGTCGGATCAGCGGATAAGCAATTATTTCGCATATTGGCGCTGAACCAGCTGGATAAAGCGGATCGCCGCGTCATTCAGCGTGTCCGGATCGTTGTAAATCAACGAAGTTGTCCGCACGGTTTGCCGCAATTCGGCGATCAGGACTTGCGCGAGTCCATTGTCGTCAAGCATATTTTGGCGCAAATAGGATTCCGGCAGCAAGGCCGCCAGATGGCAAGTGGCAATGAGCCGCAAGATGGCTTCGAACGAGTCGATTTCCATCTTGATTTCCGGCATGACGGAATAGCGGTGAAACAGATCATCCATGAGAATGCGGTACCAGGTGCCTTTGGAAAATACGATCATCGGCATCCGGTTGAGATCCCGGATTTTCGCCTCGCCAACGGCTGCCAGCGGATGGCGCTGCGGCACGACCAGCGTGAGATGGTCGTCAAACAGCGGAATGCAATTTAGCGAGCGGTCGGAAATGGCCGACGCGACCAGACCGACATCGACTTTTTTCTCCTTGACCAGCGTGACGATTTCATGCGTTTTGCCGGTTACCGTCTTGATATCGGTTGTGGCGTCATATTGCCGCATAAGCGAAATGACATCGGGCAACGTCGATTGCAATGTGGTCAGACTCGCCCCCAGCGTCAGGCTTTCCTTGTCCAACCCATTGTGGCGGAGAAGTTCCTGCGCAAATCTTTTTTGCAGCATTCTGAACTCCAGGGCGAAGTCGTAAGCGATGCGCCCGGATTCCGTCAATTCCAGCCTCTTGCCGCGTCTTGTGAACAAGTTGATCCCCAGATTTTCTTCCAGCAGGCGGATTTTCCGCGATAATGCGGGCTGGGAAAGGTTCAGCACGCGTGAAGCCTTGTTTAAACTGGATAATTCCACTACGGTCGCAAAAATCTCCAAATCCTCAATCATAGCTGTCCCCCGTTAAACCAATTCTTTTTCATCGCGTTGCATATATGTTTTGTTTATAACAGATTATAATATATCGGCAATTCCATTATAAGCGAGTTAGGTGTAAACTGGTACAGGACACAAATTGTTCACAAAATCCTGGCTTGAATGCATGGAAGTACAGGTTTGCTTGGAAGAATATGTGTTACCGAAACTAATTTTTGAGGAGGGAAACAGCGCAGTATGGCTTACAATTCTTACTACGCCCGCAAAATCCATTCGCTGCTCGGTGTTATTCCAATCGGTTTTTTTCTGATTGAACACTTTTTATCCAATTATGAATCGGTGAATGGCAATGCGGCGTTCACAAAGCAGGTGGAATGGCTGCATCATTTGCCGTTCCTGTTTTTTCTTGAATTGTTTTTGGTCTGGCTGCCTTTGCTTTACCATGGCATATACGGCCTGTACATGACCTACCAGTCGCAAATTAACGTCGGCAGATACGGCTATTATCGCAACTGGATGTATACATTGCAGCGCGTCACCGGTGTCATCACATTTATTTTCATTGTCTGGCACGTGGCGCAGACCCGGCTTCAGGTAGCTTTGGGCAATGTAGCGTATGAAGATTTGGGCAAACTTATGGTGGATGTGTTCGCCAATCCGGTCAGTTTGACCTTGTATATCATTGCGATTGTGGCCGCCTCGTTCCATTTTGCCAACGGCATGTGGCTATTCCTCGCGCAATGGGGAATCACGGTGGGCCCGCGGGCACAGCGCATTTCTTCCGTTGTTTGGATGGTATTTTTTGTCGTGTTTGCGCTTGTCGGCATTTTGGCGGCGCTTGGCTTTAGAGATCCCGACTTTTTCACGAAAGGAGTGTAGAACGTGGCAAAAACTAAACTGATTGTAGTCGGCGGCGGTCTCGCCGGTTTGATGGCAACCATTAAGGCGGCGGAGGCGGAAGTCCACGTTGATCTGTTCTCGCTCGTTCCGGTAAAACGTTCGCATTCCGTTTGCGCTCAGGGCGGAATTAACGGCGCGGTGAACACGAAAGGCGAGGGCGATTCCCCCTGGATTCATTTTGACGACACCATTTACGGCGGCGACTTTTTGGCCAACCAGCCTCCGGTCAAGGCGATGTGCGAGGCGGCTCCCGGCATCATCAATCTGATGGACCGCATGGGCGTCATGTTCAACCGCACTCCGGAAGGATTGCTGGATTTCCGCCGGTTCGGCGGCACAAAACATCATCGCACGGCATTCGCCGGGGCCACGACCGGGCAGCAATTGTTGTACGCGCTGGATGAGCAGGTTAGGCGTCATGAAGTGGCAGGCTTTGTCACCAAATATGAGCAGTACGAATTTTTATCGCTGGTCATTGACGATGACGGCGTTTGCCGCGGCATTACCGCGCAAAATTTGCGGTCGATGGAAATATCCGTGTTCAAAGCGGATGCGGTCATTTTGGCAACCGGCGGTCCGGGCATTATTTTCGGCAAATCGACGAACTCGATCATCAATACCGGAACAGCGGCAAGCGCGGCCTATCAGCAAGGCGTTTACTATGCGAATGGCGAATTTATCCAGATTCACCCGACCGCAATTCCCGGCGACGACAAGCTGCGCTTGATGTCCGAATCGGCGCGCGGCGAAGGCGGACGCATTTGGACGTATAAAGACGGAAAACCGTGGTATTTCCTGGAAGAGCGTTATCCGGCATACGGCAATCTTGTGCCGCGCGATATTGCGACAAGGGAAATCTTCAACGTCGTTGTCGATATGAAGCTCGGCATCAACGGGGAGAACATGGTGTATCTGGACTTGTCCCATAAAGATCCGAAAGAGCTGGACGTCAAGCTCGGCGGGATTATCGAAATTTATGAGAAATTTATGGGCGACGATCCGCGGAAAATTCCGATGAAAATTTTCCCGGCCGTGCATTATTCCATGGGCGGCATGTGGGTCGACTACAATCAGATGACCAACATTCCCGGATTATTCGCGGCGGGCGAATGCGAATACCAATATCACGGCGCCAACCGCCTTGGGGCAAACTCGCTGTTGTCCTCGATTTTTGGCGGCATGGTGGCCGGACCGAAAGCGATCGAGTACATCAAAGGTTTGAAAAAAGCGACGGAAGACGTGGCGGAGGCTCCGTTCAACAACGAATTGAAACGGCAAACCGAAAAGTTCGCCAATATCATGAAAATGGACGGTCCGGAAAATCCGTATATGCTGCATAAGGAATTGGGCGAATGGATGACCAATAACGTGACGGTCGTACGTTACAATAAAAAGCTGCAGGAAACCGACGAGAAAATTCAGGAATTGATGGAGCGCTACAAACGCGTCGGACTTCCCGACAAATCGCTCTGGAGCAATCAGGGCGCGTCGTTCACGCGCCAACTGTGGAACATGCTGCAATTAGCCCGCGTCATTACGATCGGCGCGCTCAAGCGGAATGAAAGCCGCGGCGCCCATTACAAGCCGGAGTTTCCGAAGCGGGACGACGAAAATTTCCTGAAAACAACCATCGCCAAATACACGCCGGACGGCCCGGAAATTTCGTACGAACCGGTGGATATCTCCTTGATCCCGCCGCGGGAACGTGATTATACAAAAGAACACTAAGAAAGAACCAAGAAGGGAGTAGATCGGACATGGGTGAGACAGCCGTTGCCAAAAAGACGGTTAGACTGATCATCAGCCGTCAGGACAGTCCTGATTCCAAACCGTACACCGAAGAGTTTGAAATTCCGTACCGTCCGAACATGAACGTGATCAGCGCATTGATGGAAATCCAGCGCAATCCGGTAAATGCGCAAGGCAAAAAAACAACGCCGGTTGCGTGGGAGTCGAATTGTTTGGAAGAAGTATGCGGCGCCTGTTCCATGGTGATTAACGGGAAAGCGCGGCAGGCGTGCACGGCACTTATAGATAAATTGGAGCAACCGATTCGCATCGAGCCGATGCGCAAATTCCCGGTATTGCGCGATGTGATCGTCGATCGCAGCAGAATGTTCAACACATTAAAACGCATCAAGGCCTGGATTCCGATTGACGGCACGTATGATCTTGGTCCCGGACCGCGCATGGCGGAGAAGGAACGGCAGCGCAATTACGAATCGTCAAAATGCATGACCTGCGGCGTTTGTCTCGAGGTTTGTCCGAACATTAACGGCCGCAACAGCTTCATCGGATCGTTCGCGATCAATCAGGTGCGTTTGTTCAATGCCCACCCGACCGGGAAAATGAACGCGGAGGAACGCCTGGATGCGCTAATGGAAGATGGCGGCATCGAAGGCTGCAGCAATTCGCAAAACTGCGTGCAGGCTTGCCCGAAAGGGATTCCGCTCACAACATCCATCGCGGAAATCAACTTGCAAACAACGAAGCATCTGTTCAAAAAATGGCTGCGCAGCTGAAATTGCCGCGCGCAAGAAAGGCCTTTTCCCGCAAATCCGCAAGGTTTGCGCGGGAGAGGCCTTTTTATTAAGGAGAACTGATTGCCTGAGATCCTAAATGGATTTGGGGAAGGAGGCGCCAGCGTTTGCCGCTGCAGCGGAAGCTTCTTTTTGCCGCAAAAATTTTTGGCCGTATTCGCCGTGCGGATGAAACGCCGCATGCTCGATTTGCACGGTCGTATGCGCAATGCCGAATTTTGCTTTCATCGTTTCGGTAACCGCCAGCGTTACGCAAAACGGTTCGGCTTTTTCGCTGATAAATACATGCGCGGTGAGCGAGTAATGGTCGGTGGATACAGACCACAGATGCAATTCGTGCACGTCTTCAACGCCGTCGATCGCGCCGATTTCCGCGCGGATTTCGTCAAGGTCGAATTGATCCGGCACTTTCTCCATCAAAATCATGCCGGATTCCTTGATAATTTTAAACCCGCCGGCGAAAATAATGGCGCCGATGACCATACTGATGAGCGGATCAAACCAGGATAATCCTGTCCAATAGATCAGGATCGCGGAAGCGATCACGCCGATTGAGCTGAGCAAATCGCCGATAAAGTGCCATAGCGCGCTTTGCACGTTCAGATTGTTTTCTTCCCTCATGCTGCGGCTTAAAATGTATGTCAACACAATATTGACCGCAAGGCCGATTACGGCAATGACCAGCATCAGCTCCTGCTCGACTTTCTGCGGCACGATGAACCGATGAATGCCTTCATAGAAAATGCCGATCGCGATGGCGCATAACGTTAACCCGTTTAAAAAAGAGGCGATAACCTCAAAGCGGAGAAAACCAAACGTGTATTTCGCGTCCGGCGGCCGGGTCGCCAGATAGATGGCCGTCATGCTGAGAGCCAGGGCAACGACGTCGGATACCATATGCGCGGAATCGGATAGCAGCGCGAGCGAGTTGGAAATCAGTCCTCCGGCTATTTCGGCGCAGGTAAAAAAAAGCGTCAATAAAAGCGTGGTCCATAGCGTTTTTTTGGACCGGGTCTGTTCTTTTTGATGGCGAAGATGATGATAATCGTACATGCTTTTCACCTGATTTCGGGAAGCGGCCTGCGCCATACGGCTTATACGCCGTTGTCGCAACCATTATACGTCAGCATCCTGTTTCCTGCAATCATTTGCAATCCGCCGCGCCATTTGACTATAATTATAAATAGAATTTTTATATATCTATCTTATGATAAATCCATTTGATAAGGCGGATGGCCGGAATGAATCTTAATCAACTGGAAACGCTGCTTATGATTTCCCGCACCATGAGCTTTCGCAAAGCGGGCGAGATGCTGAATTTGACGCAGCCTGCCGTTTCGGCGCAAATCAAAAGTCTGGAAGAAGAGTTTCAAACCGTTCTGATTGACCGAACGCAGCCTGTTACTTTAACCGAAGGCGGCAAGCTTTTTCTCGAGCACGCGCAAATCATTTTGCGCACCGTTGCGGAGTTGAAGCAAAAACTGGCGGATTTGGAGCGGTTGCCGCAGGGCCATATTGAATTGGGCACGACAACTTCAATCGCGATTCAGATTTTGCCCAGGGTGCTTTCCTATTTTCAAAACCAGTTCCCGTTTATCAAAACGACCATCCATTCGATGACTTCTTCGCAAATTTTGGCCAGCGTGGAAAACGGTTCGATTGACCTC
>DASVDB010000125.1 GCA_036381315.1 Bacilli bacterium
TTGCGGCTTATTGTTTTTTATCATCATCGACGACTTCGTAGTCGGCATCCACCACGTTTTCTTTCGCCTTCGTTTCGCCGCCTGCCTGGCTTGCTCCGCCTGCCGCGCCGGACTGGGCGTTGGCCTGCGCCTGCTGGTACAGCTTGACGGACAGCTGCTGCACGATTTCGGTCAATTCTTCCGTCGCCTTTTTGATCGCGTCCGCGTCGTTTGCTTCAAGCGCTTTTTTTACTTTTTCTTTTGCCGCGTTCGCTTTGTCGGCTTCCGCCTTGTCAACTTTATCGCCCAAATCTTTCAGCGTTTTGTCAACGGTATAAACAAGCTGGTCGGCGTTATTTTTCAACTCAACGAGTTCCTTGCGCTTTCTGTCTTCCTCGGCGTGGGCTTCCGCATCCTTCATCATGCGGTCGATCTCTTCGTCGGAAAGGCCGCTTGATGAAGTAATCGTGATTTTTTGGCTCTTGCCTGTTCCTTTGTCCAGCGCGGAGACGTTCACGATGCCGTTCGCGTCGATGTCAAAGGTGACTTCGATTTGCGGAATTCCCCGCGGCGCAGGCGGTATATCGCTTAAAATAAAGCGCCCCAACGTTTTGTTGTCCGCCGCCATCGAGCGTTCGCCTTGCAGCACATGAATTTCGACGCTGGTCTGATTGTCCGCAAAGGTCGAAAAAATTTGCGACTTGCTGGTCGGAATTGTCGTGTTGCGGTCAATCATTTTCGTAAAGACGCCGCCAGCCGTTTCAATCCCCAGAGAAAGCGGTGTTACGTCCAGCAACACAACGTCTTTTACGTCTCCGGTCAAAACGCCCGCCTGAATGGCCGCGCCCAAAGCAACAACTTCGTCGGGATTGACGCCTTTGTGCGGCTCTTTGCCAAGCAGCTTTTTAACCGCTTCCTGCACGGCGGGAATCCGCGTGGAACCGCCCACAAGCACGATTTTGTTAATATCCGCGGCGGACATTCCGGCATCCTGCAAGGCGCGGCGCGTCGGCCCCATCGTGCGCTCAACCAGATGCGCCGTTAATTCGTCGAACTTGGCCCTTGTCAAATTGATTTCCAAATGCTGCGGTACGCCGTCGACAACCGTAATAAACGGCAGCGAAATCGTCGTCGACATCACGCCCGACAATTCTTTCTTGGCCTTCTCCGCAGCGTCTTTCAGCCTTTGCACAGCCGCTTTGTCTTTGCTAAGATCCACTCCGTGCTCTTTTTTGAACTCGGCGACAAGATAGTCGATAATCGCCTGGTCAAAATCGTCGCCGCCCAAATGGTTGTCGCCGCTCGTCGCCTTAACTTCGAAAATGCCGTCGCCCAGTTCCAGAATGGACACGTCGAACGTGCCGCCGCCCAAGTCAAAGACCAGGATGGTTTGGTCTTCTTCTTTGTCAAGGCCGTATGCCAAGGCTGCTGCTGTCGGCTCGTTGACAATTCGCAAAACTTCAAGGCCGGCAATTTTGCCCGCGTCTTTGGTTGCCTGGCGCTGGCTGTCATTAAAATAGGCGGGAACCGTAATAACCGCCTGGGTCACGCTTTGTCCAAGATAGCTTTCCGCGTCGGCTTTCAGCTTTTGTAAAATCATCGCGGAAATTTCCTGCGGGGTATACTCTTTCTCATCTATTTTAACTTTATAATTTGAACCCATGTGGCGTTTGATCGAAATAACCGTACGGTCCGGATTGGTGACCGCCTGCCGTTTTGCCGTCTCGCCGATAATCCGCTCCCCGTCCTTTTTGAAGCCGACGACCGACGGCGTCGTGCGGTTGCCTTCGGCGTTGGCGATAACGACGGCCTCGCCGCCTTCCATCACCGCCACGCAAGAGTTGGTTGTGCCAAGGTCGATGCCGATTACTTTGCCCATCTAAAAATTCCTCCTTAAAATATATCCTTGAAAGTGATTCAGGAACTTACTTTTACCATGGCCGGACGCAGCACTTTGTCTTTCAACAAATATCCCTTTTGCATTTCTTCCACGACCGTTCCTTCCGCATGCTCCGCTGATTCCACCTGCATGACCGCTTCGTGGAATTCGGGGTTGAAAGCTTGCCCGACGGTCTCCATCGGCTTCAGGCCTTCCTGTTCCAATACTTGCATGAGTTGCCGGAAAATCATCTCAACGCCTTTGGCAAACGAATCCTGATCACGGCTATCCTTCGCGGCTGCAATAGCCCGCTCGAAATTATCGACGATCGGGAGCAATTGCGTTATCAACTTCATGGATGAATATTTCAGCAATTCTTCTTTCTCTATGCGCGTTCGGCGGCGAAAATTGTCAAGATCGGCCTGTGCCCGCAAAAACTGGTTGAAATTTTCTTCCGCCTTACGCAACGCGGCTTCAAGCTGCAATTCCAGGTCCGTTTTGGGCGCTTCCGCTTGCGGGTTATCTTCGGTCTTAGGCGCCTCGTCAACAGGCGCTTCCTCTGCCGCCATGTTTTCCGCAGCATCTGTCGCGGCTTCTTGTTCATATGTTGCTTGCTCTCGATCCGTTTCCATTCAACATTTCACCCCCAGTTACTTATACCAGCGTTCCATCATCTTTTCCAGGTTTTTTGAAAAATTGTCCAAAAGCCCGATCACTTTGCCGTATTCCATGCGGGTCGGCCCAAGTATGCCGATTGCGCCCAGCGTTTTCCCGTTAAAAGAATATGTTGCCGTTATGAGGCTGCAGTCGCTGATGGCCTGCATATTGGTTTCGCGGCCGATTCTGACCTGAATGCCTTCCGGCTGCGAAGAAACCAAACTCGCCAATTTGTCGGTCTCCGCAAGCAAATCAAGTATAGTTTTCACTTTTCCAACATCTTTAAACTCCGGCTGCACGAGTATATTTGTAGTCCCGCCCAAAAAGACGCGATCCGATTCTTTATTGTCCAGCGATTCTTCGATCATGTGTATAAGTTCCTCGTATTTGGTCACATGGTGGCGCAATTCTTCGCTAATTTCGCTGTACAGGCGCGACTTCAAATGCAGCAGCGGGACGCCTTTGAGCTTGTCGTTCAAAATGGCGACCACTTTTTCTATTTCATGCACGGAAACGCCGGACGGTATGGCGATGACTTTGTTCTCGACATGGCCGGTGCTGGTTACGAGCACCGCGACGGCGCTTTCCTTGTTTAAAGGCAACAGTTGAATATGCCGCAAAGTCGTGCTGAACATTTCCGGCCCCAGCACGATCGACGTATAGTTCGTCAAGCTGGACAAAATGCTGGCCGCCTGCTGGACGGCTTGCTCGACTTCCTGTATTTTTTCCGCAAAAAACGATTTGACCACCTGCAGATCGTGGCCGGACAAAAGCCCAACTTTCAGCAGATGATCGACGTAATAACGATACCCCAGATGAGACGGCACTCTTCCCGCCGACGTGTGAGGCTGCTCCAAATAGCCCAATTCTTCCAAATCGGACATTTCGTTGCGAATGGTTGCCGGGCTGAAGGCGATATCGCCGCGCTTGGAAATGCTGCGGGATCCGACCGGCTCTGCCGACTGAATGTAATCATCGACAATCGCGCTCAAGATCAGTTTTTGTCGTTCTGTCAGCATATCATTCACCCCATTTAATCAGCACTCTAAGGTAGTGAGTGCTAAAACCTAATACAAAAATACCAGATCGGCGCGATCGTTGTCAAGTCGATCCAGCAGTTTGCCAGCCTTGATTTACGAGATAAATTCCGCAAACACCTCGTTGCCGAGGTACAATCCGGTAGCGCTCAATTTATATCCTTCGTCCGTTTCATCAAGCAGCCCCCGCGCAATGAGCGCGGCAATTTTGGCGCCGAACACATCTTCCGGCAAGCGCCCGAACTGGTCAAAAAAATCGTCCCGGCGTATGCCGCGCAAAAGGCGCAATCCGATCATCATGAAATCTTCCATCGCTTCCTGTTCGTCCACAAAACTCCGTTTCAAAACGGGCAGCCCTTTTTCCGTCGCGGTGATATATTCACCCACGCCCTTGACATTCAAATGCCTGATCCCGCGCACATAGCCGTGCGCGCCGGCACCCAGTCCATAATAGCTTTCATTTTTCCAATATGCCGAGTTATGCCTGCTTTCGCAACCCGGAAGGGCAAAATTGCTGATCTCGTAATGGGTGTAGCCGGCTTCGCGCATTCGCGAGATGATCAGTTCAAACATCTGCACTTCCGTATCTTCATCGGGCAAGGGCAGTTTGCCGTTTTGATAAAGCGTGTAAAACAGCGTGTGCTCTTCCAGGATCAAGCCATAGATGGAATAATGCTCAAGCTGTAAGGCCAGCGCCTTGTCGATGCTGTCGTTCAGCGTCGCGATCGTTTGCCTGGGCAAACCGAACATCAAATCGATGGAAAGGTTGGTGAAGCCCGCCTGCTTGGCACTCTCAATGCTGCGAAATACATCCGCGGCCTGATGAATCCGCCCGATGTCGGCCAGAAGCTGATCGTCAAACGATTGCACGCCGAAACTGATTCTGTTTACCCCTCCTTCCTTCATGGCTGCGAGCTTTTCCGCATCGACGGTGCCGGGATTGGCCTCCATCGTAAATTCAACCCGCGCGGGATCCGCCGGGAAATACGTGCGCACGGCCTTTAAAAATTTTTCCAGCTGTGCGGGGCGCAATATGGTCGGCGTGCCGCCGCCGACAAAGATTGTATCGATGGTTTGCGGTGGCGTCCGGGTAACGGTCATTTCCATTTCCCGCTCCAGCGCGTCCAGATACCGATTGACCGGCTGGCCCGTCACCACATACGAATTAAAATCGCAGTAATGGCACTTGTTGGCGCAAAACGGAATGTGTATATATACGGAACGCGGCGCCTCCGTCAATCTGTTCATGATGTGTCACCCTTTTGCCCGAGCGAATTATTCGTCGATTTTCAGCACCGCCATAAACGCTTCTTGCGGGACATCCACACTGCCGACTTGCTTCATCCGCTTCTTGCCTTCTTTTTGTTTCTCCAGCAATTTGCGTTTCCGCGTAATATCGCCGCCGTAACATTTTGCCAGCACATTTTTGCGCATGGCTTTAACGGTTTCCCGGGAAATCACCTTTTGCCCGATCGCCGCCTGGATCGGCACTTCAAACATTTGCCGCGGAATCAGTTCCTTTAATTTTTCGCACAGCACGCGCCCGCGCTGGTAAGCTTTATCGCGGTGGACGATAAACGAAAGCGCGTCAACCTTTTCGCCGTTTAACAAAATATCCAGTTTCACCAATTTCGATTGCCTGTAGCCGGAAAATTCATAATCAAACGACGCGTAGCCTTTCGTGCTTGATTTCAGCCGGTCGAAAAAGTCGTAGACGATTTCCGACAGCGGAATGTCATAGGTCAAGGTGACGCGGTTCGTATCCAAATACTCCATGTTTTTAAATTCGCCGCGCTTATGTTGGCACAATTCCATAATGGCGCCGACATAATCGTTCGGCACGATGATCGAAGCTTTAACATACGGCTCCTCGACGTACGCGATTTTTCCCGGTTCGGGAAATGCCGCCGGGTTGTCGATGGCAAGCACGCTTCCGTCCGTTTGCGTTACTTTGAACACAACGCTTGGAGCCGTTGTGATAAGCGGAATATGGAACTCCCGTTCGATTCGCTCCTGAATGATTTCCATATGCAAAAGCCCGAGAAAACCGCAGCGAAAGCCAAAGCCCAAAGCAATGGACGTCTCCGGTTCATAGCGCAAAGACGCATCGTTTAATTCCAGCTTTTCCAAGGCGTCGCGCAGGCCGTTGTAATCCGCCGTATCGATCGGGTACAAGCCGCAGTATACCATCGGATTGATTTTGCGGTATCCCGGCAGCGGCTCAAGTGCCGCATTCGCCGCATCCGTGACCGTATCGCCGACACGCGTGTCTTTGACGTTCTTGATCGCCGCGGCGATAAAGCCGACATCGCCGACTTGAAGCGCGTCGACACTGGTCATGCGCGGTTTAAAGACGCCGACCTCGACGACCTCGAATGTTTTGCCGGTAGCCATCATCTTGATTTTGCGGCCTGGCGTAATCGAGCCGTCCACGACGCGAACATACACGATTACACCTTTATACGGATCGTAATGCGAGTCGAAAATAAGCGCCTTGAGCGGCTTGTCCGGGTCGCCTTGCGGCGCCGGTACCTTCCGAACCACTTGCTCGAGAATTTCCTTGATGCCGATACCGGCTTTCGCGGAGGCAAGCACAGCTTCGCTTGCGTCAAGTCCGATGACATCCTCGATCTCCTGTTTTACCCGTTCCGGTTCGGCGCTCGGCAAATCAATTTTATTGACAACCGGCAATATTTCCAGGTTGTTGTCCACAGCCAAATAAACGTTGGCCAGCGTCTGCGCTTCAATGCCCTGCGCCGCATCGACAACCAGAAGCGCGCCTTCGCAAGCCGCCAGGCTGCGGGAAACCTCGTAAGTAAAATCGACGTGTCCCGGCGTGTCAATCAAATTCAAAATATATTCCTCGCCGTCGTCGGCGCGGTAATTCAACCGAACCGCCGCGAGCTTGATCGTAATGCCGCGTTCCCGTTCCAAATCCATCTGGTCCAGCACCTGTTCGTGCATCTCGCGCTGCGACAGGGCGCCGGTGTATTCCAGTATCCGGTCCGCCAGAGTGGACTTCCCGTGATCGATGTGCGCAATAATGGAGAAATTGCGAATTTTCTTTTGTCTAGCGCGAATGTCCGTCATGACGGTCCCCCAGAAAAAAATTCGATAATAATTATAGCAGTTGCGCGGAGAACCAGCAATCAGGCAGCCGTTACGTTACGCAAAAACTTTATCCAATACGGAGACAACAAAATCGACCAGATGATCGGCGGTAATCTGCAGCAACCCGCCGAATTTGTCGGCGATGCGGTCCGGCAGCGATGCGGTTGTTTTCCCGCTCGTCAGTGTAAAATCGCGCGCCATAAGCGGCGCGGCCGACGGCGAAACTTCCGGCGCTGGCGGCGTTGCGATCGCTTCAGCGAACATGCCGATCCGCTCTCCGCTTTGCGTTTCCGCATCGCCGCGCACCTGCTCGATGCCGTGCGACGCCGCGTCAACGCCGAACATGATCCCGAAAGCTAACACGGCGACCATCGCCAACAATTGCAAAGATGAACGTGCCATTGCCGTCACTCCTTAATTAGCGGCCGGCGCGGCGGCTTTTCTTGCGTCCCAATATATGTCCGAAATTGCTTTGGCGAGAATATCGGCCGTCCGGTAGCATTCCGCAAGCGTATTTTCCGGCCCGCCGATTTCAATCAGCACGCTGTTGGGCGAAAACGACTGGTTGTACTCGCCATTACCGGTATTCGAACCTTTGCCGAAAATGCCCTTGGATAATCCCGGCATCATTTCTTCCAGCCTGTTGTGCAGTTTGCTCGCCAGCTGTTCGTTTTTTTGCCAATTGGGGTTCTCATGCCCGATAATGAACCAGATTTGCGCATATGTTTTGCCGTTGATCGTAACCGTCGTATAGCCGCGTTTCTGCGAATCGCGGTGGATATCAAAGAAAAAGTCATAGTTCGGGTTCGCGGCAAACGCTGCTTTGATCGTTTGCAGTGAGTATTTATAGGAATAGTTGTAGTTAAAATCTTTTTCCGCGGTATAGTAGTCGGTGTTGGAAGCTTGAGCGCCAACGCCCGCTTCGTTCAAATCTTTGGCGAGGCGTTCGCCGACCAACGTGATGTTGAATTGGGCGTCGTAGGCGTCATTTATGCTCTGTACCGGTTTGCCGTTTACCTTTTTGCCGCGCGCGCGAAGTTCGGGAATCCACGATTCGCGGTTATGGGAATGATAAATGAACACCACTTTGCGGCCCCCGGTGGACAAAGCCGAATTCTCCCCGGCAGGCGGGGCAGCCGCTTGCGCCGCCGATGGTTCCGGGGATGGCGGCTCGTTCGTCTGTTGCGGAATGTGTTTCTTTTCTTCATCACCGGGCACAATCATTGCATCTTTCGGGCCGTCCGAATTGCCGCTATTGTGGAGCGTGTCTTGCGACGGCGGATAATCGGCCGGAAACCGGGAAAAATCCGTCCCCGATCCTGCCCTGAGCACGATAGTATCGTCCCGCAGACCGGGAATTTCGCCGGAAAGCAGCGTCTTGGGGTTGGCCGGGTTCACGCCGGTTAAAAGCGCAAACAAAAATTGGGAGATTCGTTTTCCGGAAAATGTTGAAGCCTCGTGAATGCCGGTTACAGCCGGGAACTCCATCCACAGCATATCAGCGAAAAACTTGCCCGAGACGGATGCCGACAGCCCCTTCATCGACGATACCGGTGAAGTAAACGTTTTGAACTGCACATAACCGGCAATAAACAGCAAAATAAAAAAGCATAGAGATAAAAATGAAAGAATGGTCCATGTTTGCACCATCGTTTTAGCACCGCCGCCCAATTGTCCGAATGGAATGGCGCCGATGCCTCCCGTCCTTTTCATGAATATTCCTCCTTTATACAAATCTATGAGATGAACCAATTCGCTAGAACAAAAAAATATATTCGGTTGAACCGGCAATGATCCGGCGGAAAATGGCAAATAATAAAGCGCACAAGGAGGATTTCGCATGAAATTTGCTGCCATTGCAAGCAAAAAGGCGCGTTTTGCGCGCCTGGCGATTGCTTTATTAAGTTTGTTCTTTGCGGCGCACGCGACGGCGCACACGACGGCGCACGCGGCAAACGCCACCGGGCAAGCCGGGCGAAAAGACAATCCCGCGGAAACACCAAACCGGTGTTCCATTACGGTGGACCCGACCCGCAACCGGCTTACGCTTTATTGCCGCGGCAAAGAGTTGAAACAATACCCGATCGCGCTTGGCAAGCCTGAAACGCCTTCGCCGATTGGCGATTTTATCATTATCAACAAATATAAAAATTGGGGCTCCGGCTTCGGAACGCGCTGGATGGGCTTAAATGTGCCCTGGGGCATATATGGCATTCACGGAACGAACAAGCCGCATTTGATCGGCGGCGACGTGAGCGGCGGCTGCATCCGCATGCGCAACGCCGATGTGGAGGAGCTTTATGAATATATCGGAATCGGCACGAAAGTATCCATTTTGGGGCATGTGCTCGGCGAGCCGTGGCACGACCCGCGGCGGATGGCGAAAGGCGATAGCGGCTCCACCGTGCAGATCATTCAGAGCCGACTAAAAAGCGCAGGCTATTTCCACGGCCCGATTAACGGCAAATTCGGCCCGCAAACCGAACAGGCGTTAAAAGCGTTCGAAGCCGCGGAAAATCTTCCCGTCGACGGCGTAATCAGCCTGCACGATTACATCCGCATGGGGCTCGTGGAATAAACGTCGGCGCTAGTGCGTATACGCGGCGACATTTTCGGTTCCGATCGCCTCATGCAGCGCCGCGTTTAGACCGTTGGCGATAATGTTGGCGATATCTTCGATGAATTGGTCGATATCCTTCGGCGTAACCAACAGATCGTGCCCCAGCGGGTCCAACACTTCACGCACCAGCTGAAGCCGTTCGTTCTCCGTCAAACCTTCCAGCATGCCCAATATTTTGTCCGTATTGTTCGTCCGGTTTTTAAAATGTTCCACCAACAGCTCGAGGCTGCTGTTGACGATCGTGGAAGCGTACACGACGGTCGGAACGCCGATGGCGATAACCGGCACGCCCAACGTTTGCATGTTGAGCCCCCGCCGTTTATTGCCGATGCCTGAACCGGGGCTGATGCCCGTATCGGCAATTTGAATCGTTGTATTCACCCGGTCGAGCGCTTTGGAGGCGAGCGCGTCAACGGCGATCACCAAATCCGGCTTTGTTTTTTCGACGATTCCTTGCACGATTTCGCTGGTTTCGATTCCGGTTGTTCCCAGAACACCGGGCGCAACGGCGCTCACCTGGCGGTATCCGGGGCTTACTTGTTCCGGCATCAACTCAAAATAGTGGCGGGTAACCATCACATTTTCGACCACGATCGGACCGAGCGCGTCCGCGGTGACATTCCAGTTGCCGAGCCCGATAATAAGCACTTTGGCGTGTTTGGGAATATTGATTTTCCGCAAAAACTTCTCAAACTGCTGCGCCATTTTGGTCGCAACCTGATTTTGCAGCTCCGTATCCTGGTTGCGCAATTGCGGCACTTCGATGGTCACATAATGACCGGGCATTTTACCGATGTTGCGCATTCCTTCCTCGTTTTCCACGGTAATCGAAGTGATCTTGATGCCGCCGTCTTCCTCCGTTTCCATTTTAATCCCCGGAATCTGTTCCCCCATTGTTTTGGCGGCCGTTTCTTTCGCTTCCAGCGCCAAATCCGTCCGTACCGAATAATCGCTAAGTCCCATATTGCTCATCCCCTTGCTTTCCTTTATCAAACGCCTTTCGCTATGTAGTCTGCAACTTGCGGAAAGGCAATATGCGCTATGCTATTGATTTTTGGGGGAACGCATGATATCATGTTTTAAGTTGTGTAAAGGAATTCCGGCGCACTACCATGATTGGTTGCAATCAGGCAGGAGGTGAACAGAGTGCCCAACATCAAATCCGCTATCAAAAGAGTAAAAGTCAGCGAAAAAAACCGTCTGCATAACGCTTCGCAGAAATCCGCCCTGCGCACTTCCATAAAAGCGGTGGAAGCTGCCATTGCCGCAAACGCCGACAACGCGAAAGAAGTTTACCAGGCCGCGGCGAAAAAGCTTGACAAAGCCGCAAGCAAAGGTTTGATTCACAAAAATGCCGCAGCGCGCAAAAAATCCCGTTTGGCCAAAAAGCTGAACGCGATTAACGCGCAATAACATACGCAATCGTAAGCAAAAAGTCCACCGCGTTCACGCCGTGGACTTTTTTAGGTTACGCCGCAAGCCGCAGCAACAAAAGCTCCAGGCCCAGCACTTTGTCAATCCGCCCGCATTTCATCGCATAATCAAGCTCCGCCAGTTCACAGAGCGTGTCGCGCAATCGGGCCGATTCATATTTTCCCGCCTGATCTTCGGCAATTTTGACCGCGTACGGATGCAGTTGCAGCTGCGCGGCCGCTTGCTGGCGCGAACACCCCCGTTCCTTGAGTTCCTTGACTTGCAGCATGATCCTGTATTGCCTGGCGATCAGCATTAACAGCTTGATCGGTTCTTCCTTCTGCTTCAAAAGGTCGTCCAGTTTCGCCAATGCCTGATCCACTTTGCGTTCAACAACATCCGCCACGAGCAAAAACACGTTTTGTTCAAGGTTTTTGGCAACTAGGCTGGCAACGTCGCTTGCCGTGATGAGGCCGCCTTCTCCGGCATATAGCGCCAATTTTTCCATTTCCGCTGCCATCTGCTGCAAATTCGCCCCGACAGCGGCGATTAATTGCTCCGCCGCGCCGCGTTCGAGCCTGATGTTGCGTTTTTCCGCCTGCCGTTCGACCCATTGCGCCAGTTCCATTTCGGAGAGGAGGGAAAATGGGATCACCATCCCGGTTTCTTTCGCCGTTTTCACGATTTTTTTGCGCTCATCCAGTTTGTCCGCATCCAGTGTGAAGATCAGGACGGTATATGCCGCAGGCTCCCGCAAATACGCGTTCAGCCGCTCCACATCATGCTCCACCTTGAACGCATCCTTCATGCCCGTAAACAAATGCGCGTTCTGCGCTATGATTATTTTCCGTTCCGTCATGAAAGGCGGCGTTTCGGCGTCATCCAGCACCGCTTGCACCGGCGTTTCGTGCAGATCGTATTTGGCCACCGCCAAATCGACCAGGTCGGGATTGACCAGCTTTTTCACGGCATAGCCGATAAACTCCTGCAACAAATACGTTTCCGCGCCGTGGCAAATATAGACCGGATACACCGTGCCTTTTGCCAGGTCCTTCGCCGCTTTCCGGTAATCCATCACAGCACCCCGTTCAATTCTTTTCCATCGTTTCCGTGCCTGTAGTGAAATCGACCGTTACATGCCCGGTTTCTGTCCCGGTTACATAAAAGCGCAGTTGTTTGCCGTCTTCCGACCATTCCAGATTTTCTATCGTATCGGCTTTATATTCATTGCTCTTGTAAATTTCCACGTTTTGCCGATCGGTTACGACTACCATAAACCCGATGTCCGTCTTCCGCACTTGCGCCGTTCGCGTGCTGTCGGGCGAGTCCGCCTTGGCGAGCGGCGGTTCCGCTTCTTCCGTCCGTTCGTCCGTCGTCATGCCCAGAACCGATCCGGTTTCCGTTTCGGCGGCGTTTACCGACACAACGGAATCCGCTTCCTTCGGCGCAAAAGATTTCGGCGCGTCCGCAGGCGTAGGTGAAGCGGCAGCCAAAAATTTCACTTCTTCGGATTCCCGCGGTTTTTCTGCCAATGCCTGATGATCACTCATTTCCACGACTTTGCGGTCAAAATTCGGCGCGGCAACATCGGCTAAGCTGTCGTTCGCTTTGCGGGAAGTTTGCCTGGAAGCGGCAGCTTCTTTTTTTATTTTGCCGGAAGCGGGGTTCATGCCGACCGCGGCGTCTTGTTCACTTGCCGCCGATTGGGCGGAGTTGCCAAACTGTAACATTTCATCCGCTACATGCAGCGGTTGCCGGTTAAAGAAAAGGAACGCGAAAATGAAACCCGCGGCAATGATACCGCCAGCCGTTTTCCAGGGAAAACGGCTGCGCCTGATGCCGGCTCTTGCGTTCCTTGACGATTCTCCGCCAAATTCAGCCTGAATCCGGTCCATTTCCTGCAGCCTGGGCAGAATCGCGTCAACCAAATTGTATCTGGGCGTAACTTTGGGAAGATTTTCAAGCTCACCGGAAAGGCGCTGCAAACGTGCAAACAGCAGCGAACACGAGGGGCAATGCCGCACATGCTCCTGCAAAAGGTTATATTCCGCGTCAGCCAGATCCCGGTCCAAATGCCTATGCATCAATTCCGCCACCTCCTGGCAATTCATCCGTGAGCACCACCTTTCTGATAATCTTGAAGCAAATTTTGCAGTTGCTGTCTCGCGCGAAACAGATAAGATTTGACCGTGTTAAGCGGCAATCCCAGCGTATCGGCAATTTCATTGTAGGAAAAGTCCTGCAAATAGCGGAGCACGACTACCGCCTTGTGATGGTCGGGCAGTTGTCCGATCGCGACCTGTATTTCTTCGGCGACCGCATGGGAAACAATTTCCCGCTCGACTTGATTTTCCGTGCCGAACTCCATATTGTGCTCTTCAATGGAAACCGTCGGTTTGAACCGGCGAAATTTATCGATGCATATATTTGTAACAATTCTTTGCACCCAGGTTTTAAAAAGCGCCTTTTCTTCATAAGAATTGATTTTTGTATAAATGCGAATCAACGCTTCCTGCGCGGCATCCAGCGCGTCTTGTTCGTTGCCGAGAATATAGTAGGCCGTCCGGTACACATGGTTTTCGACTGCGCGCAACAAGGAAACCAGGGCGTCACGGTCTCCCGATTGAGCGGATCGGATCAATTCCGGCTCTACCACCATGAACCTCCTCTTCTGCAACCATTCAGACGAGTCGATATCTGAAATTGTTGCCGTTATTTTTCATTTTTAATAAAAATCCGGAACTCACGTCCCGGCAACAGACCGCCGCTTCCTCAATTGCGGCAATTACTTGGTTTTTGTAACGGGAACCCAGGCTTCCGTTTTGTACAATTTAATATAATTCACAAGCATCGCGATCCGCCAGGGCAACAGCATGCCGAAAGCAAGCACAAAAAACAGCGCGCCGGTTTGTTCGAGCGAAATATATTGTTCTATTATATCATGCAGCAATATCCGCAAAATCAGCAGCCCCAACAAGATAAACACAAACGATTTGGAACGTTTGACGTATATTTTTCCTGCAACCACATGAAATTTGGAAGTGCGGATCAAAGGATACGAAAACAGTACGGCCCCAACCAGAAAAGCGGTCAATGCCCATGAAAAAGGAATCCGCATCGGCTCATAAAAAAACATGAAAAAACCGGTCGACATCCCGACGGTAGGCATCACGATCTTCATCACGGATGTCGGTTTTCTGCTTGCCCGAATGCGAACGATAATGACCATTAGCGCCATAAAGGCAGCGCCAATTGACGCAAAAAGCTGCAAATTGATTGCTCCCGGATGATTCATCATAGGATCCCTTCCAGTCAATAGTGTCGGCGTTGAAGTTTAGAAGTTATGGAAAGACACGATTTGATTGTACTAATTTTTTTTTGCGGCAGCAACCCGACCGTTTCGCTTGCCATGATAAAAATCAATCCGTTCCTGTTTTTTTCGTCCGCATGCGCAATAATTCACCGTCCACAACAAATTGCACCTCCCCGTTTTGATCGGTGCGTAAGACCGGAATGCGCCGCTTAAGAAGCCGCTGCAAAGTGGCCTGGCCGGGATGCCCGTACACATTGTTCGCGCCGACGGAAATGACGGCGGCCCGCGGCTGCCAGAAGTCCAGCCATTCCGCGGAACTGGACTTGTTGCTGCCATGGTGCGCGACCTTTAAAACATCCGGCGCTAAATGGCGCAGCGTCGGATGGCGGAGCATAATTTCCTGCTCCGTTGCCGCGTCGATATCCCCCGTGAACAAAAACAACGCTTGCTCCAACCGCACCAGCATCACGACGGATGCATCGTTCTGGTTATCCTCGAATTGTACCGCGTTTTTCCCATCCATGCCGCTTTTGGACAAAGGTGCGGACGCCGGATGCAGAAACGTAATGGCCAGATCGTTGTCGACTTGTAACGTCATATCGTCCGCTACCGCGAACAACGGCACATGTTTGGCCAACGCTTTGGCGAACAGTTCCCTGGCGTCCGGGCTGTCTTTCAATGTGCCGTTGAACAACAGCCGCTTGACGTCAATGCGGTCCAAAACCGCCAGCAAGCCTTCGATATGGTCGGCATCCTCGTGCGATACAATCAGCGCGTCAAGATGACGCACGCCGCGCCGTTTCAACAGCGGCACCAAAACATCTTTGCCGATGTCAAACGGATCGTTGCGCTTTCGCCACGCTTCTTCGCGCGAGAAATCCAGCGTGCCGCCGCCGTCTATCAATATGTTATGGCCGGCCGCCGTGCGCAGCAAGCAGGCGTCGCCCTGTCCGACATCGAGAAAGGCGACCGACGACTTATGCCCCGAAAACGCTTGCGGAAAATATGCGCAAATGAGCAATGCCGCCATGGCAAACGGCAGGCTGTTCCGCGCAAATGCCCGCAACCGGCGGAAGCCGGCAATCGCCATGTCGAACTCTTGCCTTGTTGCCGCAGCCGCATGCAGAAAAATAACGGACACCGCGTAATAAGCGAGCATCCACCAAATCGCGGGCGACTGCCAAAGCAAATAAAACGCTTGCCAATGGTCGAGCAAATCCACAAGCCGGTAACTCGACGAAAGCAGCCATTCCACCGGATAAGCGAGCCATTTGCCCGCGGGCTGTGCCAGCGCCGCGGCCAACATCGCGATATAGCCAAGCGGCAAAACAGCAAAGCTGTACATGGGCACAATCAGCATATTCGCGAGCGGGGAAAGCAGGGAAAAGCCGTTGAAATAATAAATCGTCAGCGGAAACGATGCCCACTGCGCCGTTAACGTCACGGACAAAAAGTTTTTGGCCGACCGGTTGCGCACAGGCAGCAGTTTGTTCAAGTTGGGCACGCCAATGATCAGGCCGATCGTCACGAAAAACGACAGCTGAAAACCGATATCGGCGATATAATACGGATTCCACGTCAGCAAAACAGCGCCGGCAGCGCACACCAAAACCAGGGTATCCTTCATCCTTCCCTTCCGCGCGGCGTACAGGCCGAAAAAGGCCATTAACCCGGCGCGGCACGCCGATGGTGAGGCCCCGGTTACGGCAACGTAAAACGGAACGGCGAGCATGGCCGCAAGCAAAACTCTTTCCTTCGGCAGCCCCAGGCGGACGCAGAGAACAATCAAGCCTCCGATGACAACGGCGACATGCAATCCGGAAATCGCCAAAATATGGGTGATGCCGAGACGGGAAAACTGGTCAAACAGCGCCGGATCAAAATCATCCGTGATTCCCAGGAGCAAGCTGTTCATCAATGCGCGATGGTCCGGTGAAAACGCCTTTTCGACATCCCGGCTCAGCGCTTTTCGCCAACTTTCCACCCAGCGCAAGGGCAAAAAACGATTTAGGCCATGCTCGCTGCCAACGCGGAGCGATTGAATCCCCTTCACTTTCAGAATCCAATGAATATGCCGATCATGCAAATATCGGCGGTAATCAAAATCGCCAAAATTGCCCGGAACGCGAGGGCGTTCCAGCTCGCCTGCCACCGTAACGGTATCGCCCGCTGACAAACGCGAGATGAAATCCGCTTCTTCCGCGCGCTGCAATTTGAGGCGAATGAGCACATTTTCGTTTTCTTCCGTCCGCATCTTGAACGTTGCCAAATCCCCATCCGTTTGCGGGCGCGAAGCCGCTATGCCGGACAGCTTAATTTGCCGCCCTTCCCACGATTCCGGGAAAACAGACCGGTTATGGCTGTCCACAAAATGACTGTAGCCGAAGCCGCACACAAACATTGCCGCGATCAAAAAGCTGGTTGCCAATCCGTTTTTGCCCGCCAGCAATGATGCGGCAGTTAAACCGACCACCGCGGCAATCAGCGGGAGAAATTCGCCGGGATATAATCCGGCCGCAATTCCCAACGTGTATGCGACGGTTGCGAATACGAACGCTTTTTGCATGCCATCACCTCTTGCCAGACAAAAAAAGAACCTCTTAGTCTGCACAGAATAAGAGGTTCTTCCTCAATTTTCCGATTTTTAAATGCCGGGCGGCGGTTCGTATGCCGTCAATTGCCGCAATAAGATGCCTTTTTGCCGAAAAAGCTTGCTCACCTTCTCATGGTCTTTCCGATAGGAGCGGTGAAAGACAATCTCGATAACGCCGCTGTTCGCGAGCATTTTGGCGCATGTCCAGCACGGCTCGTCGGTGACATAAACGACGGATCCTTCACGATCGTCGCGATCCGTAAACAAAAGCAAATTTTGCTCTGCGTGAATGGTACGGATGCAGCGTTCCTTTTTGACCATTTGCTCTTTGCCGTCCACAATCTCCAGCTCGTACTCTTCCGCCAGCAAGCAACCTTCCTCGGAACAATCGGGCATGCCCATCGGCGCTCCGTTATACGCGGTGCCCAACAGCTTTTTGCCTTTGACGAGCACCGCTCCGACATGGCGTCGTTCGCATCGGGAACGGGTGGCGGCCATATGCGCGATATCCATAAAATAAGTATCCCAGTCTTTGCGCTTTTGTTGGCTCATGGCTTATTCCTGGCTGGCGGCAATCGCCTGATCCAGATCATGAATAATATCTTCGACCGCCTCGATGCCGACGGATAAACGAATCATGCCGGGCGTTACGCCGGCCGCTATTTGTCCTTCTTCGCTCAGCTGCTGGTGCGTTGTGCTCGCCGGATGGATAATCAGCGACTTCGTATCCCCCACGTTGGCCAAATGCGAGAACAACTTCACGTTGTCGATCAGTTTGCGGCCCGCGTCGACTCCGCCCTTGATGCCAAAAGTCAGCAAAGCGCCTTGTCCTTTCGGCAAGTATTTTTGCGCCAACTTGTAATCCCTGTGGCTCGGCAGTCCGGGATAGTTAACCCATTCCACGGCACGGTTGCCTTCCAAATATTTGGCGACTTGCAGCGCGTTCTCGCTATGACGTTCCATCCGCAAATGCAGCGTTTCCAATCCCTGCAGGAACAAGAAAGCGTTGAACGGCGAAAGAGCCATGCCCATATCGCGAAGCAGCTGCACGCGCGCCTTGATTATGTATGCGATCGGACCTACGGCTTCGGTGTAGACTACGCCATGGTAGCTCTCGTCCGGTTCGGTCAGGCCGGGAAACTTGCCGCTTGCTTTCCAATCAAAATTGCCGCCGTCAACGATAATACCCCCGATCGAAGTGCCATGTCCGCCGATAAACTTGGTGGCGGAATGCACAACAATATTTGCGCCATGATCAATCGGACGAAGCAAATACGGGCTGGCAAACGTATTATCCACAATCAACGGAATGCCGTTGTCGTGGGCGATCTTGGCAACTGCGGCGATATCCAGCACATCAAGCCGCGGATTGCCGATTGTCTCGGCGAAAATGGCTTTTGTTTTCGGCGTAATCGCTTTGCGGAAGTTTTCCGGGTCGCTTTGGTCAACAAGGTTCACTTTTACGCCGATTTTCGGCAGCGTTACCGTAAACAGATTAAATGTGCCGCCGTAGAGGCTTGCCGAAGCGACAATCTCATCGCCGGCGCCGGCAATATTGAGAATCGCCATCGTGATGGCCGACATGCCGGATGCAACGGCAAGCGCGCCGGCGCCGTTTTCCAAATCGGCAACGCGTTTTTCGAATACATCGGCGGTCGGGTTCATAATGCGCGTATAAATATTTCCGAATTCCTTTAAAGCAAACAAATTTGCCGCATGTTCCGTATCACGGAATCCAAAGGATGTCGTTTGGTAAATCGGCACCGCGCGCGCCAGCGTGGTCGGATCCAGTTCCTGGCCGGCGTGTACGGCTTTTGTTTCCGGGGCAAACCTTCTTTCTTCCGTCATTATGAGTTCTCCTCCTCACAAAAAAATAGCACATCATTAATGAAACATATTCTCTCATACTTCTTCCGGCAATTCAATGGGTTATAAGTGGTTTAAGCTTGGCAAAGGTTTTGGCGCCGATGCCTTTCACCTGCATCAGTTCTTCCGCGGATTTGAATCCGCCGTGCGCCTCGCGGTAAGCAATGATGGCCTGCGCCTTCTTCGGGCCGATGCCCGGCAGCGTGTCAAGTTCCGCCAGCGACGCCGTGTTGATATTGATCTTGTTTGCGGCTGTCGGGTTTGCCGCAGGGTTTGCCGCAGGCGTTGCCGTCGGCGCACCGGCGACAATCGACGCTGTCGGCGTCGCCAAAGCTTCGCGCATTTCGTTGTTGACCATGATCCAGTTTCCCCTGCTGGCGGACAAATAGCCGACAGCATAATAAATTAGCAGAAACATCATGGCGAAGATAAGCGTTACGATTGCCAGGAAGCGAATCGGATTACCGGCAAATATTTTCCGCAAATATCTCACCCCGGAAAAACATATGAATGATATCAGACGCTTGCCGTGCACGTCATTTCGAATATGGAATATAGTAGATTAACGCGTTGAAGGCTTGGATGCCAAGAAATTTTCGTGTTTAGGGGGGATCTTGATGGTCGTAGGATTTATCGGCACAGGAAATATGGGAAGTATTTTAATCGACGCCTTCCTGAAATCCGATGCGTTGCTGCCTGCGCAAATCATTGCCAGCAACCGCACTGCGGCAAAAGCGGAGCAACTGGCTGCGAAATATCCCGGCCTGCATCCCGCAACTGACAACAAAGCCGTGGCCAAAGCCGGTGAATTGTTGTTTTTGTGCGTGAAGCCGACGGATTACGCCGACGTTTTGGCTGAGATCAAGGATGTGCTGTTGCCGGAGCAAATCATTGTCTCCATAACCAGTCCGGTTTTAATCCGGCATTTGGAAGAACAACTTCCCTGCAAAATCGCCAAGGTGATCCCCAGCATTACCAACCAGCAACTCAGCGGCGCCACCTTGTGCATGTACGGAACGCGCATCAATGATTTGGACATCGGCATGCTGGAATCTTTATTGAGCCATATCAGCACGCCGATGCGCATCTCCGAGTCCTATACGCGCGTCATTTCCGATCTTTCCAGCTGCGGCCCCGCATTTCTCGCCTATTTCGTGGAAAAATTCGTGGAAGCCGCCGTCGAAAGAACAGGGATACCGGCTAATGACGCTACAAAGTTGGCCGGAGAAATGGTGCTGGGCACCGGAAAACTGCTCACCTCCGGAGAATTTGCGCCGAACAGTTTGCGGCAACGGGTAACAGTCCCCGGAGGCATAACAGCCGAAGCATTGAAAATATTGGCGTTCAGCCTTGACGGCGTTTTTGAACAAGTGCTTGCGGCAACCCATGCGAAATACGCCGAAGATGTGAACAAAATTGAAAAAATGTTGTGCGGCCATGCCCGGGATAAAACCTCAACGGCAGCCGAAAAGCATTAGCCGACCACGATATTGACAATTTTACCCTTGACGGCGATGACTTTCCGGATTGTTTTGCCGTTTATGGCCAATTGTACCTTTTCCCGCTCAAGCGCCAGTTTTTCCATTTCCTTTTCCGGCATGTCAGCGGGGATGACCGCCCGATCCGCAATTTTCCCGTTGACTTGAATGACGATTTCGATTTCCTGATCAACGGTCAATGCCGGGTCGTATGCGGGCCAAGGCTCGTAAGTAATCGATTGCGCATGTCCCAATCGGCTCCATAGTTCTTCCGAAATATGCGGAGCTATCGGAGACAACATCTGGACAAAATGCTCCAGCGCTTGCTTCGGGATCGCATCCAGCTTGTATGCTTCATTGACAAATATCATCAACTGGCTGATCGCGGTGTTAAAGCGCAAGTTTTCATAGTCCTCGCCGACTTTTTTGATCGTGCGATGCCAAATTTTGCGGAATTCCAGGCTTCCTTCGCCGTCTACAATTTTCGGATTCAATTGCCCGTCATCGCCGATAATCAAGCGCCATACCCGGTTCAAATAGCGATACGCGCCGTCCACTCCGTTTGTATTCCACGGTTTTACCGCCTCCAGCGGACCCATAAACATTTCATACAGGCGCAGCGTATCAGCGCCGTATTCGTTCACAATTTCGTCAGGGTTAATGACGTTGCCGCGCGATTTGCTCATTTTCTCCATATTTTCCCCAAGGATCATGCCTTGGTTGACCAATTTGTAAAACGGCTCTTTGGTCGAGACAACACCGATATCATACAGCACTTTGTGCCAGAACCGCGCATACAAAAGGTGCAGCACGGCATGCTCCGCGCCGCCGATATACAAGTCGACGGGCAGCCATTTGCGCTCCAGTTCCGGCGCGCAAATTTCCTTGTCGTTATGCGGGTCGATAAAGCGCAAATAGTACCAGCAGCTGCCGGCCCACTGCGGCATCGTGTTCGTTTCCCGGCGCGCGCGCTTGCCCGTTTCCGGATCAACCGTATTGACCCATTCGGTGATGTTCGCCAACGGGCTTTCTCCGGTTCCGGTCGGCGCGATATGATCGACATCCGGCAACAGAAGCGGCAATTCGTTCTCGGGAACCGGCTTCATGGTGCCGTCTTCCAAATGCAGTATCGGAATCGGTTCGCCCCAATAACGCTGGCGGCTAAACAGCCAATCGCGCAAACGATAGGTGACTTTCTTCCGCCCATACCCGTTTGCTTCCAGCCATTCGTTCATTTTGGCGATTGCATCCGCTTTGTTCAGGCCGTTCAGAAAATCGGAATTGACATGCGGCCCGTCGTCTTCAAAAGCGGCTTTTTCAAGATTGCCGCCTTCAAGCACTTCAATAATCGGCAAACCGAATTTTTTCGCAAATTCCCAGTCGCGTTGGTCGTGTCCCGGAACAGCCATGATGGCGCCGGTTCCGTAGCCGCCCAGCACATAATCGGCAATCCAGATCGGGATTTCTTTGCCGTTGACCGGATTAACCGCAAAAGCGCCGGTAAAGACGCCGGTTTTTTCCTTGGCAAGATCGGTTCGCTCCAGATCGCTTTTGCGCGCCGCCTGTTCCTGGTACGCCTTCACCGCCTCCGCTTGTTCGGGAGTGGTGATGCGGGCGACCAGTTCGTGCTCCGGCGCCAGCACGCAGTATGATGCGCCGAATAACGTGTCCGGACGGGTCGTGAAGACGACCAGTTGCGCATCCTGATGACCGGCAATGGCAAAACGGACTTCCGCCCCAACCGATTTGCCGATCCAGTTGCGCTGCATATCTTTGATGCTCTCCGGCCAGTCCAGTTCTTCCAAATCGGCCAGCAGGCGTTCCGCATATTCGGTAATTTTCAACACCCATTGCCGCATCGGTTTGCGGATAACCGGATGTCCGCCGCGCTCGCTTTTGCCGTCGATCACTTCTTCGTTGGCCAACACGGTGCCAAGCGCCGGGCACCAATTGACGGGAATTTCCGCCATGTAGGCCAGGCCCTTTTTATACAGTTGAATGAATATCCACTGCGTCCATTTGTAATAATCCGCATCCGTGGTGCTGAATTCCCTGTCCCAATCGTAGGAAAAGCCGAGCGATTTGATTTGCCGACGGAAATTGTCGATGTTTTTAAACGTTATATCCCTCGGATGTTTGCCGGTATCAAGCGCATGCTGTTCGGCGGGAAGCCCGAACGCATCCCACCCCATCGGGTGCAAAACGTTGAAGCCTTTCATCCGTTTGTAACGGGAAACGATATCGGTTGCGGTATATCCCTCCGGGTGGCCGACATGCAGGCCGGCGCCGGACGGGTACGGAAACATATCAAGCGCGTAAAACTTCGGCTTCTTGTCGTCGTCCAACACTTTGAACGTGCGGTTTTTCTCCCAATATGCCTGCCACTTGGGCTCGATCTTTTGCGGTTGATAGCCTTGGTCGTTGTTTTCTGCGTTCATCTTTTTGTCTCCTTTTCAAATCGGTCGGCGGAAACTTGAAAAGCGCTTATTCAAGCAAAAAGCCCCCATCTCTAGCAATCACGCTAGGGACGAGAGGCTGTTGTTTCCCGTGGTACCACCCTAGTTGACGGCTTGCTGCCCGCAAGCGCATCCACTCACACCCTTAACGCGGGCTTACGATCATGCTCCGGGGCGAGTTCATCGCCATCCGTTTGCCGACTCGCACCATCCGCCGGCTCTCTGCAAAACATTTGCCGATTACTATTCCCTTTCATTGCGTGATACATATTTCCTTGATTATAAAAAAATTGGCGATTCGCTGTCAAGTCGATGTAGAAATATGGGGATGCCGTCGATATCCCGCTGTCGGGGGATTGGGGAACCGCGTGCGTAATCGTCTCGTTGGCAACAATCGAGGCCGGCTTCCGTTACGATACGACCGACGGTCGTCTGTACGCTTGTAGCAATCCGCCCCCATTTGCCTGCTGATAAGCAATCTGGGGCTATAGTCACCAAAAGCTTGCCGGTGAAAACCCGGTCAGTTTGCCGGCTTGCAGCCTTAAACCGTTGTACTTTCCGATCTAACGGACGCGACAGAGGCTATTTTGGGTTTTACGCCCGGTTTTTAAGTTTAACGGACGTAGGCGCGCTTATTTTAGCGTTTTGTGCGGTATTCAGGTAAAAATAAGGCGAATAACCGCTGTTGCGTCCGTTAAATTTTTTGCACGGCCTTTTTTCGGCAAATAGCCTCTGCAGCGTCCGTTAGCGCTGAACAGAATCTTTAGTTCGGAATAACCCCCCCTCAGTCGCATTGCGGAAAAAATCATTCGCTCTTTTCTGCAAAAATCCATTTTTCTCCGAACCCTCCGCCCATATAAGGCTTTTGGCTGTGAATGTTATTCACGACATTCACTCCACTATACCACGCATAAAATAGATTGTTATTTTTTCTAAACTTGATCATATAGATGGTATTATATCTTTCGCTATACCTCAAGGCGATGGTTTGTCGCATTGTGGTTGAAATCTACATCTTCTTTTCGTTTTTTGTTGCGGGAAAATTATTTTTTATTGGTTGGGTATAAACCCAACCAGTCCATACTTTCAACTCATTTTACTGCCGCTTGCCGATAAACGGCCACCAGTTCTGCTGGCCGAACAAGCGCACCATTACCGGCACAAATAAAGGCAAGATGAAGAGCGCATACAATAACAGCCCCGTTAAAACGGAGGTGGCAATCTGCAGCAGGGACAAAACACCGGAAGGCAGCATTGCCGCAAACGTACCCGCCAAAATAATTGCCGCGGAAATGATGACCGTCCCCATATTTTTCATGGCAAGCAAAATGGCATCGCCTACCGATTCGCCGCGATGTTCATTGAACCGGTCCATCAGAAAGATGCTGTAATCGACGCCAAGCGCCATTAAAATCACGAACGCAAAGAACGGAATTGTCCAGTTGGTACCCGGGTTTCCCAGCAAATTGACGAAAATCAGCTGGTTGACCGCTAGCGAAGCGAAATAGCATGTGATAAGCCCCGCCATCAGATATAGAGGCATGATAATCGATCGCAGCAGGAGAATCAGAATCAAGCTGATCGCAATCAGCATCAACACAACCGTGCGATTGTAATCATCGTGAGATACCTGGCGCAGATCGGCGTTCATTCCGGTCACACCGTCGATACCGAATTGCGCGTTTTCATACTTGGTTCCTTGCAAGGCTCGCTGTACCGCTTCCTGAATCGGCTTGATCGTATCCATCGATTCTTCGGAATACGGGTTGGTCCGTAAAATAACATTGAAAGTCGTTACCGTACGATCGGCAGACATAAACATATCGTACACGCTCTGCATCTGTTTATCGGTGACCGCTTCCTGCGGAATGTTGATACCGGCTTCATCCTGATCGGCTGCAACCTGCGCGGCATAGCTTCGCGCCTGCTCCAAGCCGTGGGAAATCTCACCCAGGCCGTCTGCGCTTTTGCCCAATCCTGAACTGAGATCACCCAATTGACCGGCTAAAGCGGCAAAACCTTGGCTGAACTGCTGCTGGCCGCTCGCAATTTGTCCAAGGCCTTGCGACATACCGGGCAGCTTATCCACAGCCTGCCGCTCCCCGGCAGCAGCTTGCTGCAAACCAGCCTGCAGCTCTTTTATCGCCTCGTTGACCTTTGCCAAGCCGGCTGTCAACTGCGCCTCACCGGAAGCCGCCGCCGCGAATTGTTTGTTGGCCGTTTGCAGGGAACTGTTCAACAATTGCAGCGAATCGTTAAGTTTGGCGGCAGCCGCGGCCAATGCGTCCGCGCCTTCCTGCGATTTGCCGACGGCAGCCTGCAAGGCGGCAAAATCGCGATCGGTTTCCAGATCCGGATATTTGCCTTTCAGCACATCGAATAACGGTTCGGCGCTCTTTAACGCTTGGACAAGCGCTTGGGCGTTTTGCCCGATTTGGCCGTAGCCCGCGGTCACTTGAGCCAGATTGTCGCCCAGCCGGTTATATCCGGCGGAGAGTTTGGCGGCCGCATCGGCCAACTGCGCGGCGTTCTCCTGCAATTTCCCCATATTGTCGCTGATTTGTCCCAATCCGGACGTTCCTTGATCCAGCCCTTGCGCAATTCGCGACAATCCCTGCTGCAGCTGATCGACGCCGTTTTTCAACTGCATCGTGCCGGCGGAAAGCTGCTGTAATTGTGCTACGGAAGCGACGAGCTTGGGCTGCGATTCCGCTATTGATTGTTGCGCGTTAGAGAGTCCGGTTTTGATTTGGTCGACCCCGTCTTTACTTTTCGAAAGCCCGTCAGCCAACGTGCCCATCTGGTTTGCCACAGACAACTCCGCCAGTTTTTCCCCCAATGGACGCGTTGCGCTGCGCACCTTGGCCACATTGTTCACTTTTGCCACTTCGGCGCTGACCCTCTCAATCATTGCCAATCCTTCCGGAGTATCCAGCGGTTCCGCGGCTGCCAACACAATATTTGTCGGCATGGCTTCGCCTGGAGCAAAGCTTTCGGTGATCAGATTAAACCCTTTTACCGAATCATAATTGTTCCCCAGTTCTTTCATGCTGTCAAACGACAATTTTCCGTTATAGCTTAAGATCAGCGGAACCACGATCACGGCCACGATCACCAGCGCATACAACGGGCGCTTTATGGCAAAGGCGCCGGCTGCTCCCCACAATTTGCTCTGTTTATGCTCGAGCGAACCGCGC
>DASVDB010000126.1 GCA_036381315.1 Bacilli bacterium
TTGACCTCGGCATCGGATATTTATTTGAAAAAAATCCGCAAATTGAATTTTCCATGCTGTATTACGACACGTTCGAGCTGATGGTCTCCCCGGATCATCCGTTGGCCAAACATACGCATACGACAATCGACGCGCTAAAAGACGTTCCTTTCATTATGCTGACTCCCGACACAGCCGGGAGGCGATTTGTCGACCAGGTCTTTCAAAAATTCGGCATCGTTCCGCAGACGGTCATGGAGCTTTCCAGCAGCGAAGAGGTGAAGCGCATGGTTGAGTTAAACATGGGCGTGGCGATCATCTCCAAATTATCAATCGCGAATGAATTGAAAATGGGCACGCTAAAAATGATCAAGGTCGATGATCTGGAGATTATGCACCCGGTTGGCGTCATGTATAAAGCCGGCCGCTATCTGAACGCGGCGATGCGGCAGTTTTTGCGCGATTTGCAGGGAATGCCGGAAACGACGTTTCTCGGTACGGAATAGGCGTTTTTCGCGGGAGGCGCTTTACAACTGGAAACTCGGTCAGGAGGGAGATACCGATGACGGTTAAATTTGATTTTCACACGCATCATGAACGCTGCGGCCATGCGGACGGCACAATCAGGGATTACATTGAGCAAGCGTTGGCAAACGGCCTGGACATGATCGGCATATCCGATCATAGCCCTTATTTTGGCGAAGAGAACGACCATCCGCATCCCGGATTGACGATGGCCAAAAGCGCGTTTCCCGACTATGTGCGGGAAGTGCTGGATTTGAAAGCGGAATATGCCGGGAAAATTGAAGTGTTGTTGGGCGTTGAATCGGACTATTTTCCGGAATCTTTCGCCATATACCGCCGGGAGTACGAGAAGTATCCCTTTGATTACATTATCGGCTCCGTGCATGTGGTGGGCGGATTAAGCATATTCAACAAAAACCGCTGGCGCAACCTGGGGCTGCAGGAGCAAATTGCCGTGAAGGAACAATATTACCAATTGATCACGCAGTCCGCGCAAAGCGGCGCGTTTGACATTCTCGGGCATATCGACGCGATGAAGGGATATTATCCCGAATTCTCCGATATCCCGACGGATGCGGAAGACCGTGCGTTAAAAGCGATTGCCGCGGCCAATGTCGCAATTGAAATCAATACTTCCGGAAAAACAAAATATGTCGGCGGCTGGTATCCGTCCGATCAAATGTTGGAAAAAGCGTTGCATTTCGGTGTGCAGGTCACGTTTGGCTCGGACGCGCATGTGCCTAATCGGGTGGGAGATGAATGGGAACAAGTGCGCAAAAAATTGAAAGATATAGGCTTTAAGCAATGGGCGGTATTCCGCAAACGCCAAAGGATCATGGTTGATTTATAGGCAGCGTAGAGGCCGCATATAGGCCGCAGGCTGCGGACAAAAAAAGAGACCGTTCAACGCGGAACGGTTCCAAAGGTAAAGATATATATAAAAAAGGGGGTCTTGGCATTATCATACGATATGAACATTATCACAACTTAACAGCAAGATTTCATTTTTGTAACAAATAATCCCCGCCGGGACAAAAAAGCAGGAATTCGCCGGACAAGAAGTGAATATTACGCTATTAAGCGGGATTACTCGGGCTTAAACGGGCTTGTTGCGGGGGATAACAAATGGACAAAAAGGCGATTCGCGGTTGGATGATGTACGATTGGGCAAATTCCGCATTTGCCACAACGATGCTCGCTGCCGTGCTGCCGATATTTTATTTGGAAGTTGCAGCCAAAACGTTCGATGAGAATTTGGCGCTTTCTTATTGGAGCTATACGAATTCCATCGCGATGCTCCTTGTTGCCGGATTGGCGCCGGTGCTTGGCGCGATTTCGGATATATCCGGCTACAAAATGCGGTTTTTGCGCATATTCGCCTACGCCGGCATGATAGCCACCGCGTGTTTTGCTTTTGTCAACGAAGGCGATCTGCTGCTCGCGTCCGTGCTATTTATTCTGGGAACGGTCGGCTTTTCCGGGGGCAATACGTTCTATGATTCGCTGCTTACGGATTTGGTGCCGCCGGAAAAACGCGATATGGTTTCATCGCAGGGATATGCGCTTGGTTATGTGGGCGGCGGCGTTTTGCTTACGGTAAACTTGCTGATGATTCAACAGCCCGCCCTGTTCGGCTTTAGCGGCAGCCTGCAAGCGACGCACGCCGTTTTTGTAAGCGTTGCCGTCTGGTGGTTTTTGTTTGCGCTGCCGTTGTTCCGCCATGTCCGGATCGCGCCTTCAGCGGTTTATTCAATGCCGCGACGCCCCGTTGCCGCCGGGTTTGCCAGATTGGCCCGCACGCTGCGCCATCTCGGCCAATATCCCGAACTGCTCAAATTTTTGCTGGCGTTCTGGCTGTTTAATGACGGCATCAATACGGTCATCACGATGGCCGCCGCT
>DASVDB010000127.1 GCA_036381315.1 Bacilli bacterium
GTCGCCTCGCGCAGCCTGGGAACGGCGACGATCACATTGCCTTCATCCGCGAGCACGTCCACACTATATTCTTCATGCGGCAAATATTCCATGACGATCAGTTCCGGCAATGTTTTTTCCCGGCAAATCACATCATGAAGCTCCGATATGCTGATAAAGGCCGAATTGGGCTTTTCATAAAACAGAAGCCGCCGCCTGTCAACACTGCGGTCAATGATATGAAACCCTCTGCTCCCATCCGTTACGGTCGGCTTGAAGCACACCGGCTGTTGCGGATAACCGAGCGCATGAATCGCCTCGATCAGTTCCGCAGGCGTATGGACTACATAAAATTTGGGCGTTTCGATTCCGCTTTTCCGCAATCTGGCATACAACTTTCCTTTATGGATCGCATCGGTTAACGCCGCAACGGAAGAAATCAGGATGCTTGTGCCGATCTCCGCCAATTTGTCCTGGATGCTCGCGAGCTTGATTAACTCCCCGGTAACCAACGAAAAAATGAGGTCGATCTTTTCATTTTCACATATTTGCAGAATAAATGGCACAAACGCCTCATCGGTCGCCTTGGGGCCGACGACAATGCGGTCCGCGAGATAAAATCCGGACGCATTCGGACTGCTGTCCATACATACAAATTCAAAATGATACGCATCGGACAACCGCAGCGATTTGATAACGCCGAAAGCGGCGGGCGAGCCCGCGCCCGTAAGCAAAATGCGAATGGATGGCTTCATTTGGCTATCACGCGCCTTTTGTTTTACCATCACTATAATTCGAATGAGACAGACATGCTTCGGACAAAACTCCAAAATGCGATAAATGGGAGAATGCATAAGAAAAAAGCAACGGCTCGCCATAACTTGTTTATACAGCTAACAGCATCAGAGATGGGAGATTGGGGTGAGAGAGTGGAGGGTCATGCTTATGCGAATCAGCGCGTAATGGTGTTAGCGCCCCATGCGGATGATGAAGCAATCGGCTGCGCGGGTGTAATACAAAAATATATCCGCCAAAACAGTCCGGTTCGGGTTTTGGTAGTGTCCCTGTCATTGAATGTATCCCGCCGCTATAAAAAAGAATTGTCGGCATACGCCAATTACGACGGCAACGTGCGCTTGCGGGAATTTCAACAAGCCATGAGCATCCTCGGCGTCACCGATACGCATATTTTTTTCCCGGACAAATCCAAAAAACAGCAATATGACAGCAAGCTCGATACGCATCCGCGCGCCATGCTGGTGGAAAAAATCGAGCGGCACATAGAAGAATTCAGGCCAACCGTTATGTTTATACCGTCCATCACCAAACACCAGGATCACGAAGCCACGCACCAGGCGGCCATTGCCGCAACCCGCCCGTATTTTTGGAACGGATCTGTTTTTGTCTATGAAACAGACGGTGAACTTTCCTTCGATCCGAATTTTTTTGTACCTTTATCCGAGCCGGAGATGAACCGCAAAATGGAAGCTTTGCAAGCCTATCAAACGCAACTGGGAAATTCCCGCCACCCGGTTAACCCGGACAGTTTGTTCCATAAAGCAAAATTCAGGGGCAATCAAATTTACGAGGATTTCGCCGAAGCGTTCCGCGTGCATCGCTTGCACGGCTAGTCGCCATCATTGCCTGGCGAATCGAGGTGCTCAACCATTGGCCTTCGTCAACAAGTGGCAACCGGGCATTTCTGTCATTGTCAGCACGAAGCGTCCGCATTTTCTGGAAAAAATGTTTCATAACTACCGCAGACAGATTTGGGCCAAGAAAGAATTGATCGTTGTCGTAAACAAAGATTCGGTCGATATGTCCCGCTACCGGCAAATGGCCCGGCGGCTGCCGCATATCCGCGTTTTTCATCTTCCCGCCAGCCGTTTTACGTTAGGGCGATGTTTAAATTTCGCCACAAAGAGAGCCGTCTATCCGATCATCGCAAAAATGGACGACGACGAATACTACGCCCCGCTATATCTGGCCGGTATGATCGACGAATTTCGCAGATCGAATGCGGATATTGTCGGCAAGCAGGCCTATTATATGTATTTGCGGGGCAGCGGTATTCTGCTGCGCAGATTCAACAAGATGAACCGGTTCGTTCGCGTCGTTTCAGGCGGCACCCTTACGTTCAAACGAACAGTATGGCAAAAGGTGAAATTCCGCAATGTGCGCATCAGCGAAGACGTCATATTTTGCAAGGATGCCCATAGAGCAGGATTCCGCATCTATTCCGGGAATTTGTTCAATTTTTGCGCGATTCGCCGGAAAAACCCGAAAAGCCATACTTGGCAAGTGAATGATTGGGAATTTATCACCGAACCGCATTCGAAAATCATTGCCCGCACAACAGATTTCCGGCAATTTGTGATCGCGCGGTAGCCGTTTTTTTGCGTTATTTTGCCATCCCCAGCCTTGCTTTGACTTCATGCACCACTTGATTCCGGGATGCGCGGTCGTTGGCATAATCAAGTTGATTGACATCCAGCCAAAAAAGCGGCGAATGGCGGTAATTCCGATAGTGGTCGGCATAAAGGGCGTGCAGATTTCGCCAATATTGTTCGCTCACCGCCAATTCGTCCGCCCTTGCCCTTCTTTTGATTCTGGCTATTGCTTCTTCGGCAGTTACATCGAGGTAAATGACCAAATCCGGGGGCGTAAGCGAATTGATCAATGACTGATACAATCGTTTATATACGCGGTATTCTTCCGGCTTCATATCGCCGTTTGCATGGTACAGACAGGCAAAAATCGGATCGGAAAAAATGGATCGATCCATAATGACATTTTCTCCGGCAACCGCTTCCCGATATTGGATAAACCGGTTTGTCAGAAAGCTGATTTGCATCGGAAAACACCACCGGCTGCCTTCTGAAAAATATTTCCCGAGCAGATCGTCGTCGTCCCGAAACACTTCGGCAATCAAATCAAACCGCAATTCTTCCGCCAAAATATTGGCGAGCGTGCTTTTGCCCGCCCCTGTCATACCGTCGATGACGATCACGCTCATCCATCATTCCTCCCGTAAACTGCGGCAAGCCGACATATTTTGTCAGTTGTGCAATCATTATATTTGTTTTTCGCTCACTGCAATATAGGGCGCAGACAACGCCTGTTCGATGACCGACGGCTGGTCGCTGAAACGTTCCAAATCGTTATAGGCCGGGATGCCGTGCAGCGCCATATCCAGCCCTTCTTCTTCCTCTGCCGCGGCTACCCTTAGTCCGACGGTTTTCTTTAGCATATTGGCGAATCCGTAACTCAAGAAAAATCCCCAGGCGGATATGACGAATCCGCCCAACGTCTGCACAACCAGCAAATGGATATGCCCGGCAGTCAAAAAGCCTTCCTGCAAGTCGAACAGCCCGACGGCAATGGTGCCGAACAGTCCGTTCACACCGTGCACCGCGACTGCGCCGACCGGGTCGTCAATTTTCAATTTGTCGATTGCGGCCGTGCCCCAAATTACCAGCAAACCGGCAATCATGCCGATCAAAATGGCCGCTTCGGAACTGACATATGCACACCCCGCCGTTATCGCAACCAACCCGGCCAAAGCGCCGTTGATCGTAAAACTGGGGTCCGCTTTGCCGAAACGATACAACGAAAACAGCATGGCCGCCGCGCCTCCGGCCGCCGCAGCCAATGCCGTATTTAGCGCAATGGCGGACAAATTGGCGGAAAAAACGTTAAGCGTACTCCCGGCATTAAAGCCAAACCAGCCAAACCACAAGATAAATCCGCCAGCGGAAGCAAGCGGTATATTGCTGGGAGCAAATACGTTCACACTCCCGTCCGAATTAAACCGTCCCCGCCGCGGGCCCAAAACGCAGGCAAACGCCAACGCCGACCATCCGCCCAGGGCGTGTATAACCGTCGAACCGGCGAAATCTTTCATGCCCAATGATGCCAGCCAACCGTCGGCATTCCAAACCCAATGCCCGGAAATCGGGTAGAGAATCGCGGTCATAAACACGGCGATCAAAATATACGCTTTAAACGACATCCGTTCGGCAACGGCGCCGGAAATGATGGAAATGCCGGCAATGGCAAAGCCCACTTGAAACAGCACAAACGCCGGCATTGAAAGTGGCATCGGCAAATTTACATGCTGCGCGGCTCGCCAAAGGGCAATGCCGATTAATCCGCCATGATCTTTTCCGTACATCAAGCCGAACCCGATTAAATAATATGCCAAAGTGCCGATCGTCAAATCGACAAATATTTTCATCGTGACGTTCACTGCGTTTTTCGTACGGACAAAGCCGGCTTCGAGCAAACTAAAGCCGCCCTCCATAAACAACACCATCGCTGAAGCGATGATTACCCACATAGTGTTTAACGCGATGTCAGCTCCAGCATTCATGTTGTTTCCCTCCTAATGTATCTATCTAAAATTATAGATACATTATAGGTGCGCAACCTTCATTCGTCGCAGGTCATGTCACGTTTTATCACAAACTTTGTTAACTTTTCAGCTCGTCAATCGTTTCGTCGACTTTCCCGGTCCTTATATTATACATTTCTTGAACCGGCAGGACGAAAATCTTCCCATCGCCCGCTTCGCCTGTTTGCGCCGTTTTGATGATCGTTTGAATCGTTTCATTTACTTTGTAGTCGGAAACGATCATTTCCATCTTGACTTTATAATGCAAATTTACCGTGTACGATTTGCCTCTGTAGATGCCGGTGGCGTTCTTTTGCTGGCCGCGCCCCTGCACTTGTGTAACCGTAAAACCCGTTACATTGATTTCCCGGAGTCGTTCGATAACCTCACGAAGTTTTTCCGGGCGAAAAATGGCAACGATTTGTTTCATATTGTTGGCCCTCCAGTGATATCCGGCAATTTCCACTTCAATTGCATTATAACACACCCTCTTTTAAACCCCATAAAAAAAGACTGCCTGCTTGCGCAACAGGCAATCTTTTTTCGTCGAGCTGGCGATCATGCAATTCAAAATCAAGGTTCCGCGCCCCAGACGAGCACGCCGTCTTGGTACAATGCCACATGATCCCAGTTGGCAAACGTCGTCTTCGTCGCGTCGAACGAATAGTCGTCGCTTTCGTTGTAGTTCGTCCAGTCGTTCTTGTTGATCCGCGTCTGAATCTCCCCGCTGTTGCCGCCCGCTATGATGCTGCCGGCT
>DASVDB010000128.1 GCA_036381315.1 Bacilli bacterium
ACCGTGAGACGATTCCGACGACGCTGCAACTGGCCGAGCAATATGATTTCATCTATGCCGCTGTCGGCTGGCACCCGCAGGATGCCCGTGACATGCGGGCGGAAGATCTCGACTGGATTGAAGCGTGCTGCCGCCGCGAGAAAGTGCTGGCAATCGGCGAAATCGGCCTGGACTATTACTGGGACACTTCCCCCCGGGATGTGCAGCAAGCCGTTTTCCGGGAACAAATCAGGTTGGCGCGAAAACTTGGGCTGCCGATTGTTATCCACAACCGCGACGCCCATGAAGACGTCGTGCGCATTTTGCGCGAGGAAAAAGCGGAAGATGTCGGCGGAATCATGCATTGTTTTTCCGGCAGTTGGGAAATCGCCCAAATGTGTCTGGATATGAACTTTTATATTTCATTCGGGGGTCCCGTTACGTTCAAAAACGCGAAAGAGCCGAAAGCCGTTTTGGAGCGGGTGCCTTTGGACCGGTTGTTGATCGAAACGGATTGCCCGTATTTAACGCCGCATCCGTACCGCGGAAAGCGCAACGAGTCCGCATATGTCCGGTTCGTGGCGGAAGCCGCGGCGGAATTGAAAGGGCTAAAATTAGCGGAAATAGAAGAAATAACATCCAATAATGCCAATAAAATCCTTGGAATATCGTTACATGGATGATCTGTTTGGTGAATACGCAAGCATGTGTGAGAGAGACATGATTTTGCCGTGCCAAATCGGCTTTGGGTGTCCAAATTTACGGAATTCGGATGGCATTCGCGGGTTTAAGTCCCTTTACAGCCATGCGCAAAAGAGCGTAAGATACTTTCAGACAACTTAACAGACAGATTGTTCCAGATTCGCTGAGTTCCCGATCCCGGGGAACGGGGGAACCGCTGTTTTCACTGGCCGCAAGGTGTGAAGACAGTTCATTGGGGTGAATTTTGCAATCGGGCATTCACATATGGTGAATGCATCCCGCAGATAGGGCGGTCTTCGCGCCCGAACCCGTCAGCTAACCTCGTAAGCGTACAGAGAGAACCTTTCGTGCAAACAAAGCAAAGTCGCAGAAAGCCGCGGATTGAGTTCCTCTTCCACCGGCTTTTTTTGTTGTCTGAAAACAGTTTTTAAGGAGGACCGATGTAATGGGAATCGCCCCAACACCGCGACCCCATCCTACGCGATCATCCGGTTTGTCTGTCGCTCTCGCTTGGAAACATGACCATATGCGGTTGATTTCAGCCGTATCGTTGGCCGCCATCTTTTTGCTAAGCTTATTCTTTGTGCTATTATATGGAACATCATTCAAGACGGTTACACTGGTCGTTGACGGTAAAGCGCAACAAATCCACACCCATCAATTTGACGTTTCGCATTTGTTGAAAGAGCAAGCGGTAACGGTTGGCGAACATGACCGGATTTCCCGGGACGCGGCCGCATTGATCAAGGATGGCGATACGATCACTGTTGCCCACGCGATACCGATTATGGTCGCGGTTGACGGCAAAACAGAGAAAGCTTATGTCACATCAAGGAATGTTCGGGACGCGCTCGATGAATTGCAGATTACGCTGAATCCGGATGACAAAGTATATCCTGCCGCAGGCGGCGTTTTAAACGCATATGAAACATTGCGCGTTGTTCGTGTAAGCAAGGTGATTGAAGAAAAGGAAGAGATTACGCCGTTTGCGACGGTCAAAACGGCTGACGCCAAACTGGCGAAAGGAAAAGTGCGCACAATCCGCGAAGGCGTCACCGGAATCAGCGTCCATAAAATTGAAAAAATATTCGAGGACGGCAAGCTTACGCGGATCAAAGTTCTGGAAACGACGCAAAAGCAAAAAGCCGTTCCCCAAGTTGTCGCTGTCGGGACCATGAAGCCGGTAACCGTCTTGTCCGCGTCTTCGCCGGTGGTTAAAGAAGTGTCGAAAAACGGCATTACCTTTGGCGTAAAACAAATATTGAAAAATGTGACGCTTACCGCGTACCATGCCGGCATCGAGTCGACCGGCAAGTCCGAGGGCGACCCGGAATATGGCATTACATATACCGGGACGCACGTGCAGGAAGGCAGGACGATTGCCGTTGATCCCAAAGTGATTCCGCTTGGATGGTGGGTCTACATCGAAGGCATTGGCTTCCGCAGGGCGGAAGACATCGGCAGCGGCGTGAAGGGCAAATGGATTGATATTTATTATGAAGACGGCGATTATGCCGATCGCTTCGGCATGAAAAAAGGCGCAACGGTATATGTGATCGGTCCCGTGAAGCCTACCG
>DASVDB010000129.1 GCA_036381315.1 Bacilli bacterium
GCAGCAACTCCTTGTGGTTTTCTTTTTTGCACGAGATGGGAATTATTGATTGCTTGCGAGAAAGTGGCGAGCCCGACATTTCATGAATTTTACAATTAATTTTATAGTAACCTTTAGTGCAAACGCCTGATCCGGTAAAAACTGCGCTCAAAATGTTAGATGTTGTCCAACAATTGGAGCACAGTTTAATAAGTGACGCTCATTTAACGCCGGCACCCATGAATGTTGTTAGACGCTTTCCTGGTATTAACCGCCGAACGCGCTGCGAAACGCTTTGGAAAGCGATGTTTCTTCCACATTCCAAAGTTTGGCCACTTCCGGGCAAATATGTTCGTCCCACCAATCGCACAAGGCTTTTCGATTATCATGGTGCTCAACGATCAACGGCAGATGTTCAATGACTTTCCGAAAATAAAACTCTTCAGCCGCGATGATCTGCTCGGGGGGAACCCAGATTTTCAGTTTTTTGAGAGCGCGATACAGTTCACGATTGCAGGATCGCCGTATTTTCCGGGCAGAAGGAAGTTCCTGCTGATGCTTTTCAACACCCGAACTTTTCATCGATCTTCACGACTCCTCTCTGCATTATGGTATGCATGAGGAAGTCGGGAAGCCACTTGGTGTGCCCACTTATTGCTTAGGTAGTCAGATCACGACGATATAACCGATCATCGGGCCGTTATGGGCGATATCGGGATGGGCAAGGCAAATAATCCGGTAGATGCCTTTTCGCGCGGCGGTGAACGTCACAACCGTTTCTTCCCCTTTTTTCACTTCTTCTTTCACTTGCAACCCTTCAATAACAAATGGATGGCTTTCCCCATTGATGCCGTAAATGCTCAGCTTGACCAGCTCCCCTTCGCTCACAACAATCGTCCCCGGGTCCCACCTGTAAGCTTCTATTTCTCTGCCGTCCGCTGTCGTTGTTTTGAATTCGCCGGTAACCATATGAATAATCCGGGCTTCTTTTCCAGGTACGGCTGCGGCGGGGGTTGATCTTTCTTTGGCAAACAGCGCGAGCGCGGCAATGACGAGAGCGCAGGCGGCAACGGCGCGCAGGAGAATAATTCTTTTTAATACAAAGATTTTTGCCATTTTTACCGGAACTCCTTTCCGTTTCATCACATCATCGCTAACATATGCAAGCGCCTGTCCTGCCATGACACGCGTAGCGGAGAAATTGCGCGTTGCCTTTGCATAGGTGCGGCTGTTCATCTATACTGGTGATGAATCATGCGTCAAAAGAAAGAGAGGGATGGTATGGCGGAAATCATACAAAGGCTGCTTGAATTCGTGGAAAGCATGGGGTATTGGGGCATCATGCTCGGGCTGGCCATAGAAATTATTCCTAGCGAAGTTGTGCTTTCATTCGGCGGTTATCTCGTTTCGCAGCATAAAATATCGTTTGTCGGCGCCGTTTTGTATGGCACGGCAGGCATTCTCATCGCGCAGTCGGTGTTATACTGGATTGGACTGTATGGCGGCAGGCCGTTTGTGGAACGTTACGGAAAATATTTGTTGCTGAAAAAGCATCACATCGATATCGCGGAAGGTTGGTTTAACCGTTATGGCGCCGGAATCGTGTTCACCTCCAGGTTCGTGCCGGTGTTTCGGCAAGCGATTTCCATCCCGGCGGGCATGGCGCGCATGTCTTTCGCCAAATTCACCTTCTATACGCTTTTGGCAACGATCCCCTGGTGCATTTTGTTTATTTATCTCGGCAAAACGTTGGGGGAAAACTGGCGGCAAATCGGCGAAAAAGCGAAACCTTATACAGATGAGCTGATTATCGGCGCTATTCTTTTGGTCGCGCTATACATACTGTTCAAATGGTGGCAAGCAAAAAAACGCAATCCCGTTAAGGAAGCCGGATCAATCGGCGAGAAGAAGGTTGCCCATCAACTGAAGTTTCTGGGGCCGGAATATAAAGTGCTTAACGGCAAAACGATCCGCGCCCGCGCCAATCATCAGGAATTCGATCATGTGGTGATCGGGCCGAACGGCGTTTTTCACATTGAAACGAAATATTGGTCAGGCCGCGTGGCGTTTACCGAGCAAGGCGTTGAGCGCGAAGGCGAAAAAGCGGCGGCGGACCCGACGGCGCAATTGTACCGGCATGAGTACATCCTGAAAGAGTTGCTGAAAGAAATAGGCGTGCGGGCAGATGTCGTGGGCGTTTTGTGTTTCGCCCATCCGAAAGCGCAAATCGAAGGGAAAAGCCCGGCTTTTATTACCGCAAAAGTTGACAGGCTGCTGCACGTGATCAAATCGCACAAGCCAAAGCGTCCGCTTTCACCGAAAGAAGTACAGCATATATTTAAACATATATCGGCGCAATAGGGCGACTTTCACTTGATCCAAAAAGTTTAAAGGAGTGATATGAAATGAGCGTCAATTTGGCGGGCAAATTCGGAACGGGATTAACTCCGCAAGCATTTATGGACGGCATGAACAAAAACAAGGAAAAGTTTGCGGACTGGCATGCGCGCTTCACTTGGGAAAATCAAGATGATTTGGCGTTTTTTCAGTCGTTGCGAAATCGGGATGATTTGCGCTGCCTGATTGTCGCCGCGGACTGGTGCGGCGATGTGGTGCGCAATGTGCCCGTGGTGTTCAAAGTTTTGGCGGAAACCGGGATGCCGGTGGAAGTGCTGATTATGGAGCAAAACACCGGTGTGATCGACCAATTTTTGACGATGGGCGGGCGGGCCATTCCCAAGGTCATCTTTACCGATACCGGCGGGGTCGTGTTGGGAGATTGGGGTCCGCGCCCGGAACATGTGCAAAAAGCGATGATCCGTTTTAAAACGGAAAATCCCGACAATAAAGCCCCCGATTACCAAGACAAGCTGCGCGCCACATACGATGAAATGCGCCGGTTATACGGCGAGGGCACAGCTTATCAGACGGTCATTGTAAAAGAGTTGCGGAAGTTGCTTGCGAAGGTGTGATAACGAATGTTGAACATTTCCCGGATCCCTTTGGGCCCTTTGGCAACCAACGCATATGTCGTAAGCAACCCGAACACGAAAAAAGCGTTCGTGATCGATCCCGGCATGGCGTCATCCGTTTTGTTTCAAGCTTTCGGTGATTTTACCGTCGAAGCGGTCATTCTGACGCATGCCCATTTCGATCATATCGGCGGATTGGAAGAAGTGCGAAAGCGCACTGGCGCCCCCGTTTACATCCACGAACGGGAAAAAGATTGGCTTAACGATCCCGAATTGAACGGCTCCGCCTTCTGGCCGGAAGTCGGACCGCAAATTCGCTGCCGGCCTGCGGATCAATATTTGCAGGATGGCGCCCAGTTGGAATTGTTGGGGGAGGAATTTAAAATTTTCCACACCCCTGGCCATTCTCCGGGCAGTATCAGCCTTTATTGCGGGGATATGCTCTTTTGCGGCGATGTGCTGTTTCGCCAATCGGTCGGCAGGACGGATTTGCCCGGCGGCAGCACGCAGGAACTTTACGATTCGATTCATCGGGTGCTTTTTTCATTGCCGGGCGAAGTCCAGGTATACCCGGGACATGGCCCGGAAACGACGATTGCTTTCGAAAAAGAACACAATCCTTATGTATAGGGGGGCGCCTCGTGTGGGCCCCCTTTTTTTTATTACGGGTTAGTGCTATATTTAATTCATAGTAATCTTACCCACCAAGTAGGTGATTTGATATGAAGGAAATTCCCATACCTTATGTGCGGACAAATCAGGCCGCCATGGTTGTGCTGATTGCAGCGGGGATTATATTCAATAAACCGATTCTGATTTTGGTCGTCTGGGCGATCGAACTGGTCGGATTGGCGCTTGGCGCGCGCGGCAATTTGTTTATCATCATCGCCCGCCCGTTTTTGCGCAAGCTTGCGCAGCGGGCGGAAGGAGAAGCGGCGGAATTGCAGCGGTTTAACAACTCCATCGCGGTTTTCCTGTTGTCGCTTTCGGTGGTCTCGATTTTGCTTGATTGGACAATGGCCGCCTATATTTTTGCCGGCATGGTCGCGGCGGCCGCCCTTGCGGCGATTCTCGGATATTGCATCGGCTGCACGCTGTATTACCAATTAAAGCAATGGCGTTTGCGCCGCAACGCCCGTAATCAGCAGTGAAATCAATTCGGCTTCAGATAGCGCAGAATGCGGCGATACATGGATTTGTCCCGCAGGCGGCGAAATAATGACACGGAGGGGGTGAAGTTGGTCTCGATCAACCAAACTTTGCCCTCTTTGTCTATGCCCATATCGATGCCGAAAACACGCTGCTTTTTGTAATGCCTGCCCAATACCCAGGCTGTTGCCAGCGCGAGCTGCTCCATTTTTGCCTGAATGGACTTGGCGGAATTCCGCACATCGGATCGTCTCAACGCCGTTGCGAGCGGAAGCACCTTTCCGCCGCTGCGGCGCGTATTGGTAACAATAAAGCCCGGTCCGGCGACTTTTATCAATGTTCCGGTAATCGACCAGTCGCCGCCTTTTTTTCGCTGCACCATCACTCTGGCGTCGATCGGCCGCTCATTCACTTCCGCGAGCGGAATCCGCTCCTGAATGATGAGCGTTCGCCCGCCCGCCCGTTTGCGCAAGGCGTTGGCCAGTTCCTCCATGTTTTCCGCCGTGCTCACTTTATTGTCTCGCTGCAGCTGATACCGGTCCTGGCTTTCGGTAATGCGAACGACCCCGATGCCGCAGCTGCCGGCATTCGGCTTGACGATAATATCCCCGTGCTTTTCAAGCATGTTTTGCAAGTTTGTTGCGGAGAAGAGGACCGTTTCGGGTATGTGTCGAGCTATATTCGCGTGGCGCCGCAAAATGAGGATTCGCGCCCATTTATACCCCTTGACCAAATCGGCGTACCTCCTTTGTCAATCATCCCGTTGACGCCAAAAGCGAGCCCCTGGGAGAGCGGAGCCCGCTTTTAGCATATGGCGAAAGCGCCCGATTGGCGTTGGCAAAACGTCCATTGCCGGCGAAATGGGCGGATGTCGACGTTATTTGACCTGATTTTGCAGCACCGGCAACCGGCGGATTTCATTGGCCATCGCTCCGTGGCATAAAGGACATGTCGGCACATTGTCAAACGTATAGTCGGCGCGCATCCAACCGTTGCACCCTTCGGTCGTGCACGTCCATATTGCGGTGTCCGCTTCCGGCACCGCTTCAACCTGTTTTTTAAACATGCGAATACGCCTCCCCTGTTTGATTCCCCGGTGCCGTTCAACTTGTCCGTTGAACGGGCTCCGATTGTGAAAGCAAGGAAACATAGTATAATATATGGAAAAAGGGCGCTTACTATGCGCAACATGGGAGGCATGCGATGATGAAGGCAGTGCTGCTTCGGCAACCGGGCGGACCGGACAACATGGTTATCGGCGATGCGCCGGATCCGGAAATGGGCGAAGCGGATTTGCTCGTTGAAGTGAAGGCAACCGCCCTGAATCGCGCGGATCTTTTGCAACGGCGGGGGATGTATCCGCCGCCTGAAGGAGCGTCGCCCATCCTTGGCCTGGAAATGGCCGGAATCGTAATTGCAGCCGGCAAACGCACAAACGGCTGGCTTCCCGGAGATCGCGTGTTTGCGTTATTGCCGGGCGGCGGTTATGCGGAAAAAGCGGTTGTTCCGGAGGGAATGGCGATGCGCATACCCGAACAGTTGACGTTTGCCGAGGCTGCCGCAATACCGGAAGCTTTTTTCACCGCTTATCTGAATTTGTTTGAGTTGGGACAAGCGAAAAAAGGAGATCGGGTATTGATACATGCCGGGGCGAGCGGCGTAGGGACGGCAGCGATCCAGCTTGCCAGAGACAGCGGGCTTCATGCGCTCGCAACCGCCGGCTCGGAGCGGAAATTGGCGGCATGTCTGGCGTTGGGCGCCGCTCGCGGTTGGAATTACCGTAAAGGCGCCTTTTTGCCGGAGTTGTTGGATTTTACGGAAGGAAAGGGCGTCGATATCGTGCTTGATTTTGTTGGCGCGCCTTATTTTCACGATCATATGCGGGCGCTTGCCGTTGGCGGCAGGCTGATCGTCATCGGCTTGCTCGGCGGCGGCAAGGTGGACGGAGTTGATCTGGGACAAATTTTGGCGCGGAGAATCCAAATTATCGGCACGGCGCTCAGATCGCAACCGCTTGCGAAAAAAATCGCATTGACCCAAACATTTTCCCGGTCCGTGCTGCCCAAGTTTGCAAGCGGCGAAATCAAGCCGGTCATTGATTCCATATTTGATTGGCGGGATGTTGTAAAAGCGCATGAACGAATGGAGCGAAATGAAAATATCGGAAAAATTATCTTGAAAATGGATGGACAATAAGCAAAATTTTTGCTATGATACAAATACTCGTTCCAACTGAACTGAATATATCAAATTGAACAGTTTGCGAAGGACGCAACTCGTGGCATTCCGTGAGTTGCGTCTTTTTTTTCGTTAAGGGGGAATTCGATGAACAGGCGCAGGCAGTTTTGGGTGAGCATCATGGCTGCCGTCACTGCGGCGCTAATGATGTACGGGATTTATGCGTTGCAATTGCAGCAAATCGAATTGCAAAAAACAATTCGGGTTGTCGTGCCGAAACATTTTATCCCGCCGGGCACGCTGCTCACAGCGGACATGCTGGAATATACAGACGTATTTTTGGCCGGCTACAGGGAAGATATGGCAAGCGACAAAGCAAGTGTCGCCGGGATGGAAGCAATCGTGCCGCTGGGGGCGCACGAACCAATTTTAACGTGGAAGTTGGACAGCCTGCATCTATATCCCGGGAAAGGAGAAGCGACGTTTCAAATCCCGAAAGAGTATATTTTATCCGTATCAAACGGCATTCGCGCCGGCGATCTGGTGGAAATCTTCGTATCGCCCGCCGCTGGTCCGCCCGCCAAATTATTTGCGCGGAAAATCGTGGTGGCGTCGGTCAAAACTTCCGCAAACGTGGAGATCGATAACGCCGAACAACCGAATTTGTTGGCGAAAGCGCGCAATGATACCGAATCGATGTATATTTCCCGCAGGAACGCCAATGGCGCCATCGAATGGGTCAATCTGAATTTGACGCCGGAGGAGTGGCTTATGATTGATGAAACATGCAAAGACAAATCAGGGCGGCTCGTCATCGCCTTCGCTTCGTTTTCCGGGGCGAAGCCGCCGATTGCGGCCAACCGCCAAACCGGGGAGGGAGAATCGTGAATATCGCCTGCATGGTGGACGATAACGAATTGTTTAGCCGTTTGCAAAATGATTCGCTCATTTCGCTGCATCCGTTAACAAAAGTGCGGCACGTTGCGGACATGGCGCAAAATCAGGCAAATAACGCATGGGATGCGGTTATTTTATCCGATCGTTTTTTTCCGCTTGCGGAACTGGGCGACTGCCTCGAACAGATTATGGCGCTTCCCCAAACGCCGAAAGTGATCGTGCTGTTGTCCAACCACCATGACTCTGTTTTGAACGATCACTATATGAAATGTTGCCTTTCGCACCGCAGCGAATTCGTTACTCCCGGATTGACGGTTCCGGCGATTGTAACAAGCGTGCGGCAAATCCTGTTTGGGAAGGGCGACGGCAAATCCGATCGCAGAAAAATTGTGTTGTTTGTCGGAACAACGCCGAATATCGGCACGACGGCGGCTTCTTTCGGGACCGCCGCCCATTTGGCGAAAGCTACGCGGCAATCGGTCGGCTATCTCTGTTTGAATCTGAAAAGTTCGAAACTGCATCGATATTTGGGCCGGGACCACCCGGCCGCCACCCTCGATCTTATCCGCGCGGAACTGAAAGGAGCAAGCCTGACCGGAAAAATGCTGCTGCAGTATTGCGACAGGTTCAAAGCGCTGCCGAATTTGCATGTTTTGTACGGAAATATGCTGCGCGAACAGGCGGAGTTTTTTTCCGAAGATGATATTGAACATCTGCTGCGGACGGCATCCGACGTTTTCGACATTTGCATCGTGGAGACGAATGCCTATTGGGATAATGCCGCGACCGTGTGCGGCGCGCATCTTGCCGGAACGAAAATATTGGTGACGACGCCGCAGGTGGGGCACTTTCAGGAAGACATGAATCGCTGGTTACGCGATGTCGCCCCCGTAGCCGGCATCGACCCTGCCGGGTTCGATGTTCTGGTGACGCAAAGGCCGGCGGGCGCGGAAAAAGCCTGGTCGAACTTGAACGATATCCGGCGGGAAACAGGCTTAAACATCATCGGCGAAATCGGCAAATACAACGAAATCGAGGCGGCTATGAACCAGGGCAGGCTGCTGGAATTTGTCCTCGGGAACGGATTGTTTCAGAAAGACATGCGCAAAGTCGTCTATACATTGGAGCGGCTTTATGGATTGGAGCGCATTAAAGAAGCGAAAGACAAGCGCAGTTGGCGCAAATGGCTGTCATTTCGCGGGGAAATGGCAGGTTTGTGACGCATGATGGATAAGAAGGAAATGAACATGCCGACAATCCCGGGGAAAAATCGGCGGTTTTCGCTCACCGCTTATTCGCAGCGTTTTGGCACGCGGGTTGCCGAGCCGGCGGCGGAGCAGGCAAACGGAGGAAATTTCAGTGCGGCGGCGCAGCAATTTGCCGCGGTTGTGGAGGAATGCCGCAAATTTTTGCTGGAACCAAAGGGGCGAACGGAAGCAGACAAATCCGCTTATCATGAGATGATCAATCGGGCGGTGTTGGGCTTTGCCGCAGAGCGCGCGAAGGCGCTCGCGCAAATCAACGACTTTCTGGCGAAAAAACGGTTGCAGAGGGCCTTGTTTCCGCCGCAGTACGACACGCTCGCCGAGGCTGTTTTTGCCGAAGTGATCGGTTTTAACGTGCTGGATGCGATTATGAAGCACGGCGAGGAAATCGAAGAAATTCAAGTGGTCGGCACGAGCATTTATGTTGTGCGCGACGGCCATGCGGCATTGTCGCCTTATCGATTTTCGAGTTTGCAAGATGTGGAGCGGATTCAGCAAAACCTTGTCCTGTTTAACCGGGATACATTCAATCCGCGGAAACGGTGGGCGGAAGTGATATTGCGTGACGGCTCGCGCGTGACGTTAACCGGATTCGGATTTACTTCCGAGCCCACGATCACAATCCGTTTTTACCCTGTCAGACAATTTGACTTGCGCCAATTGTGCAATGAACGCTATGAAACGATCAGCGCGGAAATGAAAGATATTTTAGGCTGCTTGGTAAGGTCCTATTTTAACATGGTGGTGATCGGTTCGACGAATACGGGAAAAACCCATCTGATTAAAGCGCTGATCAACGAGATGCCGGATCATGAACGGATCGTAACGATTGAGTCGCGCTATGAGTTGATGCTAAGGCGCGACTTCCCGCGGAAGAACATTGTGGAATTCGAAGCGGATGATGACGATCTTCTGCACTCCGGCGAGCAGGCGTTCAAGCTGGCGCTGCGCCAATCGCCGCGGCGCATTTGCCAGACGGAAATTCGCGACTCGGACGCCAATCTGTATGTTCGCGCTTGCACCCGCGGGCATGACGGAAGCCTGACTTCCGTGCATGTGAACAGCCTGGAAGACGTGCCGGATGCGATAACGGACATGTGCATGATGAACGGCAAAAATATCGATCCCGGAAGGCTTAGAAGGCGCATTGCCGAATTCGTGGCGCATATCGGTCTGGAGATGGCGATGGTCGGCGGCAAACGAAAATTGGTGCGTATCGGGGAATACAGCTACGAAGAGGGGGAAATTCACGTCAATACGATCGTTCAATATGATTTTGCCCGGTCGGTTTGGGCTATTTCAGGAAAACTTTCCCACAAAGCGGCGGCGAAAATACGCCGGTACGATGAAGCGGGTTTTCGCAGGTTGGCCGAGATCGGAGTGCTGCCGTCGTGATTTTGCTGTTGCTGTGGATTTTATACGGATTGTTATTTTTATTGTTTTATATTTTCGCCCATTATTTGCTGCAAGCTCTAATCGCAAAAGTGCGGGTAAAGGTTCGCCTGTATGCGGGCGGTAAAAGTTTCGGAACAGCCGCGCGGGGCGGGAAAAACGCCTTCGCGCGAAAAACTTCCAAGCATTTGGCCGATTTGCTGGCGTCGCTCGGCATCAGGACAAGCCCGGGCGTGATCGTGGCCGTCAGCATCATGTTGCTGTCGGTGGGAATTTTGCTGGGTAGCGTCTATTTTTCCAGCCTAAA
>DASVDB010000130.1 GCA_036381315.1 Bacilli bacterium
CCTACGCCGCCCGGACATTTGCCGATTGAAGAATCCTACATCGAAAACATTTTGCGTTTGAATCTCGGCAAAATTGCCACCATTTACATGACGTTTGAAAACAATACGCAATGGAACGCCAAAGTGTTCAAAGGCAAACTGGAAGCCGCCGGACGCGACCATATCATCATCAGCGATCCGCAAACCGGGGTACGCACGCTGCTGTTAATGGTAAATCTCGACTACATCACATTTGAAGGGGAATTAAATTACACATACCCGTTTGCCGGAAGATAAGAAAAAACGTCCGGGAAATACTGAACTGCTCCCGAACAAGTAAACAGTGAAAAAAACAAATTGTATTCGGTGGACTCCGTCAATAACAGGCTCCTGATCATGGTGCAACGCTAGTGGCGTATTACGGCAAAAATGCGGATATAGTATCCCGTGTGAAGCGAACCAGCGTCTATAACGGAAAAAATGCAGATACGGCGCCACGTGCGGAGCGAACCAGCACCTATAACGGCAAAAATGCGGATATAGCGCCCAACGGCTGATATAGCGCCCCATGCATGCGGGAAATCCTCCTGTACAAATGGCGGAAAAACCGTTTATCTGATTTTATGTCGGAAAAACTCCCGTATAAATTCGCCGTTTTTCAGCTATTAGCGGTTTTCGGAGAATTATGCGGGAGGTTTTCCAGCATAATTTCATTTTTGCGTAAAGTTGCCGAAAATAACGGGAGGTTTTCCCGCATACGGTCGAGGCGCACCAATTCACCTGGTTACCGATAGCGGATCGGACGCAAAAAATTCCGGAAACAAAAAAACAGCCTGCTAATGTCCCGCCAAACAGGCAATGCAGGCTGGATGTTTCGTTGCGCCGGTCTGGCGTCGCTGCGCTTTTGTTGCGCTGCCGCCCGGTTTGCGAGCTAATCAGGCGATGCCTTCTCCTCCGTCCGCTTTAATCGCTGCATATCCCCCCTTTTCGCTCAACTCCGAAGGTTCTTCCGACTAATTGAAGCGCAAATCTGCACGATACATTTCGGAATATGAACAAAAATTCGCAATGAAGGTCGAAACTGCACCTCATATTCGAAAAAAAGCATTTTACAAATATTTACGTGCATTTTTGCGCTTTAATCGAAAAAAACCGGTTTTCCAAAAAAATTAACGTGCATTTTCGCGCTTCATTCAAACCCGGTAATTGATAAAAATGCGCCGGATGGTTCTTTGTGGGCGAACCCGTTCGTTTGCGATATGCGCCTCCTTTTTATACTATAGTCGATTTATTTTTCATCCGATCATGGTAAAATATATGAATAGCATACGTCCACGACATCATAATTGGAGGAGATCTCTTGGATTCCGGCACACATTTGGTATTCGGACTGGGATTGGCCGGATTGGCGCATGTCGATCCAGTGGTTTCCGGCGATTCGCTTGTTGCTGCAGCCGTATTGATCGGCACCGTTATCGGATCGCAAGCACCCGACTTTGACACTTTATTCCGGTTAAAAGGCAATGCGGCTTACATCAAAAACCACCGCGGCATTACGCATTCTCTGCCATTTATCGCGCTTTGGACAGGAATGATTACATGTTGCCTGACATTGGCGTTTGGAAATTTGCCGTTTTGGCACTTGCTCGCATGGGTGTTTCTTGCCGTTGCGCTGCATGTGTTTACGGATCTGTTCAACACTTACGGCACACAAGCATTAAGGCCGTTCTCGCATAAATGGATTTCGTGGAACATCATTCATATTTTTGACCCGTTTATTTTCGGCGCACACGTATTGGCCATTCTTCTTTGGTCGTTAAAAATTTTGGCGCCAAGCGCGATTTTTTCCACCCTCTACTCCATTCTTGCGGTATACTACATTTGGCGCACCGTACAGCACCATCAAATTGCGGCGAAACTGCCCAAGCTGGATCCGGATTATCGCGAAGGCGAGCAATACATGCTGATCACGACAATCAATCTGTACGCGTGGAATGTGTTGAAAAAACGCGCGAACGGTGAATTTGTCATCGGTGAATGGCGGGCGGGGAAATTGCAGTGGATCGATCGCTTGGCTTGCGCCCGTCACCCTGCCGTGGAAGCCTCGCGAAAACATCCGGATATCGCGGCTTTTCTCTATTTCACTTCTTTTGCTTGCGCGGATGTCCGGGAGCACAAATGGGGATACGAGGTCCGCTGGGCGGATGTGCGCTACCACCATCGCAAGCAGTATCCGTTTGTCGGCGTGCTGTTGTTGGACTATCAATTGCGCCCGCTCGATTCGTACGTCGGATGGCTGAGCGATACCCGCCTGGAAAAAAAGTTGCGTTTTGATCTTTCCAGTTGAAGCCGAACCTTTAGGAGGTGTTTATATGAGTCGCGGATGGGCATTATTTTTTGCCATTATCGGAATCGCGCTGTTGGCGGGCGTCGGTATTGCGCTTAGTTTTAACGCTCCATGGATTTCCGCAGGCATGCTGCTGATCGCCATTTTGTTTATCGGATCGGGATTCGTCGTCAAAGCGAAAATGCGGCGAAACTGAACGGCTGCCGGCTAAAGCCGGCAGGTTCCTGCGAGCGGCTGAAAGCCGACCGTTAAGGCTAAAGCCTGCTGGTAAGCAATCTGTGGCCAAAGCCACCTGAGGATTGCCGACGGAAACTCGGCGGTTTTGCCGAGTAGCAATTTTTAACGGTCGTAGGAGAGCTTATTTCGCGCAAATTGCCCGCTTTATTATTTTAACGGTCGTGGGAGAGCCTATTCTTGCATTTTTCCCGATATTCGGGCATGAAAAGGACAAATAGCCTCTACTGCGTCCGTTACATTTTCAAAGCAGCCTTTTTACGACAAATAGCCTCTGCTGCGTCCGTTAGCGCTGTGCAGGGATGGTTGTGCAGAGATGCAGCTCTCCTGTTTTAGCGCTGTGCAGGGAGGGTTATGCAGGGAAGGTTGCGCGGGAGGGCGGACCCCCGTTTTGCGTTGCGCGGAAGGGGCCCCCTCCCCGTTAATTCAGCAGAAAGCCCATTTTCTCTTTTACATGGCGCAGCGTCTCGTTGGCAACGGCGGACGCCCGCTCGGCCCCTCTGCGCAAAATTTCATAGATTTCTCCGGATTGTCTGATTTCCCTGTATTTTTGTTGTATCGGTTCCAGTGTGCGGACGACATGCTCCGCCAAATCTTTTTTGAATTGCCCGTATCCTTTTCCGGCGTACAGCTTCTCGATTTCCGCCATGTCCATGCCGGCGCAATGCGAATAGATGCCCAGCAAATTGCTGATTTCCGGCTTGTTGACGGGATCGTACCTGATTTCGGCGGCGGAGTCTGTTTTGGCGCGGGCAATCTTGCGGCGGATTTCGTCCGGCGTATCCAGCAACGCGATATAACTTGCCGGATTCGGATTGCTTTTGCTCATTTTTTTCGACGCGTCGTCAAGCGACATGATTCTCGCCCCAATTTCCGGGATATAAGCTTTCGGAATGGTGAAAAAATCGCCGTAGCGGCTGTTAAACCGCTGCGCCAAATCCCTGGTCAATTCCAGATGTTGCTTCTGATCGTCGCCTACCGGAACGAGATCGGCATTGTACAGCAGAATATCCGCGGCCATTAACGCCGGATAAACAAACAGCCCCGTCCCGACGGATCCTTTTCCCGCCGCCTTGTCTTTAAATTGCGTCATCCTTTCCAATTCTCCCATATACGAGAGCGTCGTCAGCAGCCATCCCAATTCGGGATGGGCCGGAACATGCGATTGCAAAAACACGCACGATTTTTCGGCGTCGATGCCCGCCGCGATGAATAAAGCGGCGACCGCTTCCGTTTGCTCCCGCAACGCTTCCGGTTGCTGCGGCACCGTTACGGCATGCAGATCAACCACCATAAAGTAACACTCGTGGGTATGCTGCAGCTTGACGAAATTTTGCATGGCGCCGATATAATTGCCGATTGTGAGCTGCCCGCTCGGTTGAATGCCGGATAAAACGCGCTTCATTTTGAATTTCCTCCTTCGGTTTAATAAAAACAAAAAGGCTTCCGCCGCAAGGGACGAAAGCCGTGGTGCCACCCTTATTTAATCTCCAAAATGTCAGATTGAAGAAAACTTTCCTACCTGTAACGGGGTAACCGCGCAGCATACGGGCTGACTCAGCCTCTACGAGGCCGGATAGCCTTTCCGCTTTGAGCTTGGGGATCCATTCAAAACCGCGCCACACCGGTTCGCAGCAGACACCGGCTCTCTGAAGTGGCGTTTCAGGCTTCTACTCGTTCCCGTCATCGCCGTTCAAATTGATGTTTTTTTTTATTATAAACCGAACTCCACTCTTGTCAAACGCCGGGCGTGAAAATATCTTCATCCCCAGTGGTCGCAATTACCAATTTTACGCATGAGTATAAATCTATTTTGAGATCATACTACCTACTGGAGGTGATAAATATGGCACAAGGACAAAGCCGTTCCAGCAACCAGCTTGTCGTACCCCAGGCAAATGCCGCCCTTGATCAGCTAAAATATGAAGTGGCACAAGAATTGGGCATCCAAATCCCGCAAGACGGTTACATGGGGTTTATGGCAACACGTGACGCAGGCGCTATTGGAGGTCATATTACACGCCGTCTCGTTCAGATTGCCGAGCAGCAACTTGCTGGGCAAAGATAACGGAATGTGTTCATATCGCCCGAAAGTGGCGCGATCCCGCCGATTACGGAATCGCTTTAAACAGGATTCGCGCCGTTTTAAAAAAAGGGACGAAAGTCATGCAGCCTGTTGAAAAACATCAACAGGCTTTTTTTTAGGTATGGCGTCCTAAAACTCGCGGTCTCTCGTTTTCATTCTTGCGGCAATGTTGGCCATGTTGTAGTTCGACTCGAACTTCTGTGACGTTGCCCGTCTTTTCACTCTGAAATCCGTTCCGCCCCGTCACATCAAGGCTTCCCGT
>DASVDB010000131.1 GCA_036381315.1 Bacilli bacterium
GCAGCAAATATACAATTGGATCGAAAGCCGGCTCATATCCGGAGAGAAAGTCTATGATCATGTGGAAGGAAGCGGTAATGGAACTGCGGTCGATTGGGATTTTACATATAATTATGGAACATATCTCGGTGCGGCATTGGCGCTTTATCAAGCTACGGGAAACACAGGATATCTTGACGATGCCAATCGTTCGGCCAACTACGTGATCGGAAAAATGACCTTGTCATACTCGCTCATGTATGAAGGAGACAACGACGGCGCAGGTTTTAAAATGATTTTTGCCCGCAATCTGAATAATTTGCGGAAGCAAACGGGAAATGCCGCGTATTTGAATTTCCTGCAGCAAAATGCCACACAAGCATTCAACCACCGACGCGGTTCAGACAACATTATTGACAGCGACTGGACTGCTCCTGCCCGCTCAACGTATATCCAGAGCCTTGCCGCAGCGGCGGGAGCGTCCATCCTGCAATTGATCCCGGCGGACAACTATACGGGATACATTGCGGGGAACGGTATTTATGAAGCGGAAAACGCCCGCCTGTACGATATAGGGTCGGAGTCTATCTATTCAGGTTTTTATGGCCGGGGTTACATTGCGGGTTGGAACGGCAGCGGCCGAATTGTGTTTAACGTAAATCAAAATTCCGCCAGCACGCGGACTGTAACGATCCGTTATGCGGCGGGGGCCGGGAGCGCAGGCCGCTATGTCAAAGTAAACGGCAATATCGTTGCAGCGAATTTGACATTCGGCGACACTGGCAGCTGGGGGAATTGGAATACGGTAAATTTGAGCGTGAATCTCAATGCGGGATTCAACACAATTGAGATCGGATACGACAGCGGACTGGGCAATCACAACTGGTTGAACATAGATCAGATGTATGGGCTGTAAGCAACTGACTTGTGTCATCTTGGCGAATGAAAGATAGGCTGTATTCGGGCAGGCGAAAGTATGGCGCGCAATAATGCGGAATGGAGGAGCAGGCATAAATGAAACAGATAAAATCAGCCTGGGGAGAACTGGCAGAATCCGCCCAAGAAGAGTTGGAGGCGTCGTTTTGGAACGACAGCATCCGCATGTACAACATCCGCACGCCATGTCCCAACGGAGATTGCAATTCAATTTTTCATTATTGGTGGATGGCGCATGCCGTTGATGTTTTGACAGACGGATATATTCGAACCGGACGGGCCTTTTATAAAGAACGTTTGTTGCTGCTTTACGAAGGGTTGCTGGAACGCAACGGGGGATTGTGGACGAACAATCTGTACGACGATATGGAATGGATGGCTCTCGCATGGTTGCGTGTTTATCTGGAATTGGGGGAGGAGCGCTTTAAGCGGGCCGCTCTTACGCTTTGGGAAGATATTCGAAATGGTTGGAACGAGCATTGCGGCGGTGGTATCGCTTGGCAAAAAACGCAGATCGATTATAAAAATACGCCGGCCAACGCACCAGCCGTCATTTTGGCGGCAAGACTCTACCAAATTTTTGGATTTGAAGCTGATTTGCAATGGGCTCAAAAAATTTATAACTGGCAAAAGCGAACGCTTGTTGACCCGGACAGCGGCATTGTATGGGATGGCATAAACCGTAACGGCGACAAAATGATAGACAAGGAATGGAAATTCACTTATTGCCAGGGCGTGTTCATCGGAGCGGGCGTAGAATTGTTTCGCGCAACCGGTGATCGTGGTTATTTGGAAGATGCGGAAAGAACGGCTGCGGTGGCTGTTAAAGAACTTTCCGATTCAGCTACCGGGGTGTTGCCCGCGGAAGGAGGTGGCGACGGCGGCCTCTTTAAAGGTATATTCGTCCGATATCTGGCCGATCTGGCATTGGTGAAGAAATCAGACGATTTGGTTCGGTTGTTGTTCATGAACGCGAAAATGATGTGGAAACAGGGACGCTGCGGAAATAAAGTTTTGTTCGGAGTTGATTGGAGCAGCGCGAATTCGGAAATCGTGGAGCTTAGCACACAGTTGAGCGGTGTCATGCTTTTGGAAATGGCGGCCAAACTGGAGAGAGCCGGCATCACTTGCTGACGGTTAACAAAAGTTTATTTTAGAGAAATATCGGATTTCCGTCAAAAAAATGCGCTTGCTTTATGCGGGCGCATTTTTTGACGGATAAAGGTACGCGAAAGTAAATCAGAGCGATATATACGCTATGCGGCTCAGAACCTTAAAGAAGCCGCCAATCGTTTTTTAATTACGGGGCGCAAGCCGTTACAACAGGGGCGTTTGAACATAGTATGGGTTGTATAAGTTGCGAAAAGGGGGTTCTTCACAGTGCCTCTTGCCAAAACATACGCAATCGAAGACCCTGATTTTCCGGCTATTTCAGTTGTCATTCCCGTTCTGAATGAGAGGAGAACGTTGCCTCGCGTCATTGCCGAAGCGAAACGCTTATCCCGGAACACGGAAATTATCGTGATTGCGAACGGCTGCCGTGACGGGTCGGGGAAAGTGGCGCAAAGGTTGGGAGCGAAAGTAATCTCCTATCCGGGCCGGTTGGGGCACGATGTGGGCAGGGCGATCGGCGCGAGTGAAGCTTCCGGCGATATCATGATTTTTATTGATGCCGATTTTGTCGTTCGCGCCGGCGATTTGGCCAAATTTGCCAGGGCGGTTGCGAGTGGCGTTGATGTCGCGCTAAATCACTACAACGGTCCGGTGCGGAGGCGAAGTGTACACAGTGTCGTATTGGCGAAGCATGTTCTGAATGAGATTTTGGGGCGTCCCGATTTGCAAGGGTGTTCCCTCACGACCATCCCCCACGCGTTAAGCAAAAAAGCTGTAACGGCGGTCGAACCCCGGAATCTGATGGTGCCGCCGAAGGCGCATGCGATTGCATGCCTGAAGGGGCTTACCATCAAGCCGGTGCATTTTATACCGGTAGGGCGTCTGAATCGAACGAAGAGGCCGGCGAAAAGGGACGGACAAATAAGAGATTTGATTTTCGGCGACCATTTGGAAGCGATCCAAACGTATTTGGAGTGTAGCGGCGAGCGCGGCGGAAGGGCGGATTGTTTGCGGCAGCGAAGCAAGGTGAGGTGAGCTTGATGACTCGGCAAAAATGGAAGCGAACAGCCGCGGGCGCAAGGGGAAACAGATTGGGGGCTTATCAAGCAGGTTTAGCTGCCGGCAAAAAAGTGGCTGCGAATCCGATGGAACACGGAAACTGGAAAATATTCGCCAATGCCGAATGGATGCGGTGGTGGCTTCGGTCGCGCCGGCGGGGCATTCCGTTTTGGACTGCGATGCGCCGATTCCAGAGCGGTTTCGCCAAAGGCCGCGGCGCGAAAGCCTCCGATCTGCTGTTTTTGCCTACCGCCCGCAGTGTCGCAGCCATCGTCACGGCGATGAACGAAGAAAAAACGTTATCGGGCGTATTGGCGGAATTGGCGAGGCTGCCGCTTGCGGAAACGATTGTGGTCGTCAACGGCTCGAATGACGGAACATTTGCCGCGGCGCGGAAATTTCCCGAAACGACCGTCGTACATTACAGCAATCCGTTGGGGTACGATGTGGGCAGAGCCATTGGCGCCAAAGTGGCCCAATCCGATATTCTGCTTTTTTTGGACGGTGATTTTATTGTCGAAGCAAAGCGGCTTATCCCTTTCATCCGGGCGATTGGCCGCGGCGCTGACGCCGCGTTGAACAACATTTCTCCGTACATCGGGACATTTGCCAACCGCGATGCGGTGACGCGCGTAAAGGAATTTATGAACCGCAGCCTGAGAAGGCCCGACCTGGGCCCGAATTCGTTGACGGCAGTGCCTCATGCGCTTTCACGCAAAGCGGTGGAAAAAATAGGCGTAGCCAATTTGTCCGTGCCGCCGAAGGCGCACGCGATGATATTGCTCAATGGGCTAAACGTGCGGCTTCCGTGCAGCATCGATGTGCTGACGCGCAACAAGCACCGGCAACTAAATGTCGGGGAAGGCAATCCGGTCGCCGAATTGATCGTCGGCGATTATTTGGAGGCACTTTCCTGGGCGTTCCAGTCGCGGGGAACCCGCCTGAGCTTTCCCGATATGCTGAGAAAACGGTTTGCCCTAACGGGGGGATAAGCATGCGGATGACGAGCATGATTATACCAAGCAGCAATGGTATAGAAATGCTTAAGGAATGCATCTTTTCCATTCGACAACATACCCCGGTTCCGTATGAAATCATCGTAGTTGACAACGGCTCGAATGACGGTACGGCGGATTTTTGCCGCGAACAGCAGTTAACATTTGTTTCGTTGGCCCGGCATGTGGGTTTTCCCGCCGCCTGCAATCTTGGTTTGAAATTGGCGGTTGGCGACAATTTGCTGTTGCTCAATAACGATGTCGTTGTCACCAGCCGTTGGCTGGAGAATATGTTGGATTGCCTATATAGCAGCGACGACATCGGCATGGTCGGCCCCCTTATGAACCAGGTCAGCGGCAAACAATTGACGCGCAGTTTACAATATGACAATTTGGCGGAAATGCAGCGGTTGGCGCGCAAGTTTAACGTACCCAACTCCAGCGAATGGGCGGAAACCGCCAGAATCGTTGGCTGCTGCATGTTGATGAAGCGGACGGCCGTGGAGCAAACGGGTTATCTGGATGAACGATTTACGCCGGGCCATTACGAAGACGATGATTATTGCCATCGCATGCGCGCGGCGGGATTCCGTTTGATGATATGCCGGGATACGTTTTTGCATCATCATGGCACGCGCAGCTTTCGGCAAATGTTCAACGATGCGGAAATCGACCGGATCATTGCCGAGAACTACCGGAAGTTCGTGGAAAAGTGGGGGTTTGATCCGCATCAATTTCTGTAAATGTCGCAAAGCGGCTTTCCCCGGGAAAGCCGGCATCAACGCTTTCAAGGAGTGAGGCGCTGTTGAAAGGTGTCGTATTGGCGGGAGGCAGGGGAACGAGACTGTATCCGTTGACCCGGATCGTCAACAAGCATTTGCTCCCTGTCGGGCAACATCCGATGATCTTTTACAGCATCAAAAAACTTTGCGAAGCCGGCATCAAAGATATATTGCTTGTGACCGGAAAGGAATCGCTTGGCATGTTTGCGGCTTATTTGGGGAGCGGAAAACAATGGGGAGTGAAAATTACGTATCGCGTCCAGGATGAACCGGGAGGCATCGCGCAAGCGCTCGTTTTGGCCGAAGATTTTATTCCGCCGGGGGAAAAATTTGTTGCGCTTTTGGGCGATAATCTGTTCGACGCGCCGCTTGGTCCCGAAATCGCCGCATTTTGCGCACAATCCAAAGGAGCGCGAGTCCTGATCAAAAAGGTCAGGGATCCGGAACGCTTCGGCGTGCCCCGGTTTGTCAACGGGAAAATAATCGGGATAGACGAAAAACCGTCCCTGCCGAAATCAAAATATGCGGTGACGGGCATTTATTTTTACGATTCCACCGTGTTTGCCACGATCAATACCCTCAACGCCTCAAAGCGGGGCGAGTTGGAAATCACCGATGTAAACAACCGCTACGCCCAGGCGGAAGAGCTTTCGTTCGGCGTTCTGCCGGGTTGGTGGACGGACGCCGGCACGATCGAGACGCTGTATGCCGCCGGCAAGGCCATGCTGGGAAGGTGACGCAAGATGGCAAGCCGCAACCGGCTTGAGCGTAAAGGGTACAGGAAAGGATACCGGTCGGGAAGGCGGTACGGCTACCATTTGGGCAGATGCCAGGCTGTAACCGATCAGCAGCAGAGCCGTATAACCGCGCCCCGAAACATAAAGGTTTTGTACGTGACGTCCGGTTTGGGAGCGCCCTACGAAGCGATCGATCAATCCGTAAGCGCGGCGCTGAAACGGGTGGTTGCGCAAGCCGAAACCGTTTTGCCGGATGAAGAAAGCGCGATGCGGTTGGAACAATACCGGCCCGATTTGCTGTTGACCGTCCACGGTTTAAACATGCCGGAGCAAACGCTGCTTAAGGCGCGGGAATTGGCCGTCAAGTCGGCGCTTTGGTGGGCGGACGACCCCTACCACCACGATTTGGCAAGGCAAATTGCTCCGCGCTTTGACTACGTATTCACGAATGAAGCAAACTGCGCCGAAATGTATCGGCAGCTTGGCTGCAAGCATGTCGGCTATCTACCACTCGGAACGGACCCAATTGCCTTTCGCCCCAACCAGGTCGGTCCTTTTGACTTTATCGACATTTGTTTTATCGGCAGCGCCTTTGCCAACCGGGTGGCGTTTATCGACAGCATCGCATCTTATCTTGCCGAAAAAAAGACGCTGATTTCCGGCTATTGGTGGGAGCGCCTTGCAAACTACGAATTGCTTAAAAAGCATATCGCGCCGCATTGGTTGGGGCCGGAAGAAACGGCATATTGTTATAACAGGGCAAAAATAGCCGTCAATCTTCATCGCGCCCATGAGGGGCTGCAAGATTTGCGCGGCGAACAGCTTGCGGCGGTTTCCGTCAATCCGCGCACGTTTGATATTTCCGCGTGCGGGGCGCTGCAATTGACCGATATGCGCGGCGAGCTTGCGAATTTGTATATTCCCGGCGAGGAAGTCATCACCTATGCGACGCCGGAAGAGTTTGTCGAAAAAGCGGAATATTACTTGCGAAATGAAGATGAACGGTACAATATCGCATTTCGCGGCTTCAAGCGGACCATGAGCGACCATACGTATGACCGCCGCATAGCCGCCATGCTGGATGCGATATTCGGCGCTCAGTAGCGAAGAAAGGATTTGGCGGAATGAAACCGATACGCAAGCGGGCGAGAAAATGGAAGAAAGTGGCGCTACGGCGTCCCAAACGCCTAAATAAAGGCAAGCTGCGCAAGGCGGCATTCGCCAAACGAAAGATAAAGCGCAAATCCGCAACGCCGCGGCGGGCGCCGAAGCGAATGCGCAAAAAGCGCGGGTTATACCGGGCAGCTTTTAAACGCGGCTTTGCGAAAGGATTCGCCGATGGCTTTGCCCAGGGATTGGCGGACGGATATCAGGAACTGTATGCCAACGTTTAGTTTCCAAGCGCCGGATCAACCCGGCCTGCGCAACCCAAAACGGGAGGACTGCCTCCCCGCACAGCGCGAAAACGGGAGGACTGCTTCCCCGCTCAGCGCAAAAACGGGTGGATCGCCTCCCACTCAACGCTAAAACGGGGGATCACTCCCCACCGTTAAAACGGAGGCTCCCCTACCCGCCCAGCGCTAACGGGCGCAGCAGAGGCTATTTGCCGAAAAAAGGCCGGGCAAAAATTTTAACGGACGCCACAGCGGCTATTCGCCTTGTTTTTACCTGAATACCGCACAAAATACTAAAATAAGCGCGCCTACGTCCGTTAAACTTTAAAACCGGGCGTAAAACCCAAAATAGCCTCTGTCACGTCCGTTAGATTTGAAAGCTCCTTAATACGAAGTTGCAAGCCGGCAAACCGACCGTGGTTTTGCGGATGAGTTACGGCCGAGTTTCCGTCGGCGAGCATTAAGTGGCTTAAAGCCACAAATTGCTAATCGGCAGGCTTTAGCCTGAACAGTCGGCTTTCAGCGCTGACAGGAACCTGTCGGCTTTAGACGACAGGTGTACAGTTTTTGCAGGCCAGGAGGCACATGCATGTTTGCTGAAGATCCGGAGGGAAGCAAGAGATGAACGCGGCTCGCAAAAAAACAAGGCTGCGCATACGGCGGCCCCGTCTGCGGCGCAAAACGGCAAGCGCGCGCAGACGCAGGCAAAAACGGGCGCGAACACGAAATAAGGCCGTTCAGCGTCGATTGGCGAAGCGGCTTAGGCGCCTGCGCAGGACCGCCCTTGATCCGCAGCGCGACAATGGCGAATATGAGCGCGGCCGCGCGGAGGGCTATGCCGCGGGCATTTATGCGGGCGGAGAGCAGCTCGTCGAGCGCAATATGCCGCCCGATACGATTTTACCCAATATCAGCGTTGAACAAATTATCGCCGCGGGCATCCCCCGGTTTCGCGAATCGTTCAAAGTGCTGCATCCCGTACAGGCGGTGTATGAACGCCTGCAAACGGCGTTGTCGTCGCATCGGCCGTTTTCGCTCGTGCGGCTTGGCGATGGGGAACTGCTTGTCCTGGCGCAGGAAAAAGCGCTGCCGATTGAAGAGGTGCTGAAGCGGGGCGAATTTCTGCCGCAGGCCGGTGTCCGGGTGCCGGATTTGTCCGCCCGCGATCTGGTTGCGCAAGCGGTAGCCAAAGCAAACATGGTCGGGGTTCCGGCAAACCGGCTGCCGAATTTTTTATTATTGCTAAGTCCGGCTTTAGCCGCGAACGAAATTGACATCATGCATTTAGAAGCGACATATTCAACCGTAAACTATATGCTTTTGCTTGCGGGTTATCTTCGCTTGTTAATGGATGGAAGGCGCACAGTGGTTGTGGGCAATCGGGCGGACGCCTTAACCGAACATTTGCGGGCAGCCGGTTTTTCCGTATGCGATCCGGTTTTCCCGGTCAACGGCATCGATGATGTCCACAACGCCATCCAACAAATAGCCGCGCGGGAATTTGACCTGGCGCTCGTGTCCGCGGGAATTCCGGCTGTCGTGATCGCCCAGCAAATCGCGGAAAAATTCGGCAGGGTGGCGATCGATTTCGGGCACGCGGCGGATTCCATCATCAAAGGTGAAGCGCAAATATGAGAGGAAGTGGCAGGATAATGCGCGTAAAAAGGCGACACCGGCGCAAATCGGCCTTAAGAAGCGGATATCATGCCGCGGCTATTCGCGGTTATGATGCGGGATTTGCCAAAGGCTATGCGGCTGGGATAACGGAAGGAAAGCTGCGTTATGCGCAAAACTTCCCGGGGACAAGCATCATTATTCCGACCTTCAATCAGCGCGACCGTTTGCGCCAGTGCCTGCAAAGCATCGCGCAGTTTACGGATTTGCCGCATGAAGTGATCGTTATTGACAATGCCTCGTCGGATGGAACGCAAGAATTTTTAAGGGAGCAACGGACACAGCTTGTTTATGTCCGCAACGCGGAAAACCGCGGATTTTCCGGCGCCGTTAATCGGGGGTTGAAGCTAGCGCGGGGAGAAACCATCGTCATATTGAATGACGACACGATTGTGACCGAGCGATGGTTGGATAATTTGTTGCATTGCCTGTTAAGTGATGAACGAATTGGGCTGGTCGGGCCGGTTACGAATTATATTAGCGGATCGCAGCAAATCGATGTCGCCTACCATACGAATGCGGAAATGTGCCGCTTCGCCGCGGATTTTAACCGAACGGACAGTTCCCGGTGGCGGGAGACAGACAGACTGGCCGGTTTTTGCCTTGCCATGACGAAAGGCACTTTTCAGCGCCTTGGCTATTTCGACGAAGGGTTTGAACTTGGCAACTGCGAGGATGACGATTACGGCTTGCGGGCAAGAATTTGCGGATTAAAACTGATGATTGCCGGAGACACGTTTATTCATCATGCGGGAAGCGCAACCGTAAAAAGCCTGGGCGAACAGTTTGCTGAAGCATATCGGCATAATTTGGATTACTACTCGGCAAAGTGGGGAAATGTCGGCGAATTATTGGATGCGACGTTGCGAAATGGGCAGGAAGGCGGCAAAATCGTTGATTTTTACCCGACGTGCGTGTTTGTGCAGGGCCCGAATCGGGCCGTCTATTGGTTGGAAAACGGCGTGCGCCACCATTTGGCCGATGTATTTTGGGGCGAAGCCGTGCGCATTTCGGCGGTCGAGTTGCGCATGATGCCGGAAGGCCCGCCGCTTTCGTGGGAACAAGCGGCCGCGCGGCTTACGCAATTGCACGAGCTTGCGAATGAACCATTTTGGACGACCGACGGCGCGCTTTGCCAGACGCCGGATGGCGCAATCTGGCAAATATGCGGCGCCGCGCTGCGGAAAGTGACGGTACCGTTGGCGCTTTCGGCATGGAAGTTGCTTGGCCGCCCGATCAAAATGCTCGACGACCATACACTTATGTCAATACTGCCGCAAGGCAGGCCGATATTGCCGCCAACCGTATTAGTGGAACCGGAACTGTAGCAATCGCCGGGAAAATAGGCGAAAGCCCATGTCGATAGTGGAATGCCGCAAGCATAAATTAAAGAGACCCTATACACTTTCAGCTTGCGAAGAAAGCCTGTGGGAGGTTGGATGCAATGGAGGATAAGATTACCGCAATCGTGCAATCTTTATCCGATTCGCAGCGGCATATTTCCGGTATTTTGCATGCAGGCAAAGACATTGCCGCGCATATGTCCGGTATCGTACAAGCGATTCCCGATGCCGATTTTACTTTTAACGGTTTTGGCGAAATTTCCGCGGCGGCGACGTCCGTCAATGCCAATGTAGTCAGCTATTTAAATAGTTTGGCCGGATTGGAGAACGCGATTGCCGACCATCTGTCCGCCATTATGCATGAATTAAACGGCGGGGAAGAGGAATGACCATGAAGCGGGAAGATATTTTTGTCAATATGCTGCAGTCGATAGCCGAGATTCATCGCCATATCGCCTCTATTTTGGAAGCAAAATCGTTTGAAGCGGAAAAATCGCGAAATTGGCTTCGCCTGCATATGGTTCCGTCACTTTTTGCGCAGCATAAGGAGCAACTGGAACAGTCCGTCCAATTTCATGAGCAAATGATCGAGATGATCGACGGTATTACGAAACTGGAAGAAGCGATGGCAAGCAGCATGAAAACTATACTTGGCCAACAAGATGAGGAGAGCCCGGGATCGTCAGGCGGGTTATTCGACTTGTTCGGCACCGGCGGCGGCATAAAATGAATTGGTTAACCAGAGAGAAAGAGATCAAACTGCAAATTTTGCAATCGCTGGCCGATTGCCAAACTTCGCTTTCCCGCATTTTGGCCTGCGTGGCGGATGCGCCGCTTACGGGCATAACCGCCGATACGGCCGCCGAATTACTGAATAGCGCCGGCAACTGCCAACGCGCGATCGGCAAACTATTAAGCGGCGTGAAGCTGCGGGAGATGAAAGCGGGCCGGCTTGCCGCGCCCTGGATAAACAAAGCCGTGCGGGTAGCGACGGCGGCGCCTCCAAAGTGAAAAACGGCTTGGAACAATACAACATGGGATGGCAAATGTTTACGGAACCCCGAGGTGCGCGGAAGTTTCGTTTTTTTTTTTTAGCGCAAATTGGTTCATTCGCGGAATTTGCCGGATTAAGGGACAACACTCTATAAACTTGTACTGCCGCACGCATACGATAGGTAGAAGCAAAAGTCATCACAAGGAGTGGAAGCAATGAACATCGTCATTATGGCGGGCGGCTCCGGCACGCGTTTTTGGCCGAAAAGCGTAAGTGCCAAACCGAAGCAGTTTCTTGCGCTTACATCCGAACGATCCCTCCTGCAAGATACGTACTGGCGGTTTCGCCAGTGGCTGCCTGCGGAAAACATCTACGTCGTTACTTCGGGAAAATATCTTGAAATGGTGTGCGAGCAGCTTGCAGAAGTGGACCGCGGCCGGATCATTATTGAGCCGGCGCAGCGCGACACGGGACCTTGCATAGCGTTAACCGCGCACTATTTTTTAAGCAGGGGAATCGACGATGTAATGGCGTGTGTTCCGTCCGACCATTATATCCCGGATGCAAGCGCTTTGCGGCGGGAGTTTTTAAGAGCGGAAAGCCAGGCGGGAAAAAGGAAGTCAATTGTCACATTTGGCATCGCTCCCACAAGACCCGAAACCGGGTTTGGCTATATCGAAACCTGTCCGGATGAAGCTAACAGCGATCCGCCTTTGCGCGTCCGCAGATTTTGGGAAAAGCCGGCGCTTGCGGAAGCGGAAAAATTGGCGAGGCAAGCGCATGTATACTGGAACAGCGGCATTTTCGTATGGCGTCCGTCCACAATCCGTTACTACATGGAACTGCATCAGCCGCAAATTTGGCGGAAGGTTGTCGCGGATGCGGCAAGTTTGCCGGAAGCCTATAAGAGCATCGAGCCGATTTCGGTTGATTACGCCGTCATTGAAAAAGCAACCGATGTTTATTGTATTCCGGTGAATATGGTATGGGAGGATATCGGTTTCTGGACTTCATTGGAACGGATTTTTGCCGTTGACGACAAAGGCAATTTGCTGCGCGGAGATGTCCATACATTGGCGACTGAACGCTCGATTATCCTGGCGGAGCAAGGCAAGGTGATTGTAGTCGGCTTAAACGATTGTATTGTTGTGCAAACGGAACACGGATTGCTGGTGTGCCATAAAGAAAAAGAGCAAATGGTCAAACAACTGTTCAGGCAATCAGCCGATTTTGCATAAATCCATATACCCAAAAGGAAGGTGATGAGGGCATGATTGGCGGCAGAAACCGTAAATCCGCAAAAAGCCGCAAACGAAAAAAGACCGTGCGAAACGCGAGACGGTCCAAAACGGCAAGAGGCAAAAGAAGTTTGCGCAAAAGACGCGGAACGCTTGCAGCCGTAAAGCCAAGACGGAGGAAAAAGGCCAAACGGATGCGGGCGAAACGCCGCGTAATCATCAAAGTCGTCACGACTGCCGAGCCATCGCGGCTCGCCGCGATACGGTCCGGCAATTTGGCAAACGGCGTAAATTTGATCGGTTTTACGCGGGAAGAAATGGGCATCGGCGAAGCCAGCCGTTCTACGGCGAAGGCGCTTGAATCCGCGCAAATTCCGTTCGGCATTATCCATTTTCCGATGCCGATCAATGCAAGGGGCGAAGATTTATCCTGGCGGCATAAAGAAATGAGTCTCGCGCCGTATAAAGTGAATTTGTTTCACATGAATGCCGATACGTTGCTGTCCGCACCGGGGTATTTTGGCCATGAAATGTTCCGCGATCATTTCAATATCGGATACTGGGCATGGGAACTGGCGGAATTTCCGGAGGAATGGACGGGCGCGTTTTCTCTCGTCGATGAAATTTGGGTGCCGTCGACATTTATTATGGACGCGGTGTCGCAAAAGTCCCCGGTTCCGGTGATTCGCATTCCCCATTCGATTCGGACGGTATCGGAACATGCAAGCCGCGGCAAATTCGGTTTGCCGGAAAACAAATTTTTATTTTTGTGCATGTTTGACACGCATAGCCTCAGCGAACGCAAAAACCCCCAAGCAGCGATTGACGCTTTTAAAACGGCATTTCACCCCGATGACCAATCGGTCGGATTGGTAATCAAAGTCAATAACGCGCAGACATTCCCGTTGGAATTGCAAAAAATTGCGGATCAAACCAGGGATTTCGGCAACATTTATCTTTTTCCCGATATCATGAGCCGTCCGCAGGTCAATGCGCTAATCCAGGCGACAGATTGCTTCGTATCGC
>DASVDB010000132.1 GCA_036381315.1 Bacilli bacterium
AGGATTAAGAAGGATTGGCATTCTGATCATCCCCATTATGATCGGTTCCGGCATACAACAAATCAATACGCTGGTTGATAGAATGCTCGCTTCCGGACTTGCCGAAGGAAGCATTGCGGCGCTCAATTTTTCACTGCGTCTCAGTGTGTTTGTGATTGGCCTGCTTTCTGCAGCAATAGGCTCGGTATATTATACTTCAATGTCCAGTTACTTTTCGGCAGGTAAAGAGGAATTGTTTAAAAAGCTTCTGCGAAATACCGTCAATATATCTGTTTTGCTGATCATTCCGGCTTCTGTTGGTTTTATTGTGCTACGTAAGCCTATTGTACAGCTCATTTTTCAAAGGGGATTATTTGATGAAGCCGCCAGTGAGATGACGGCCATTGCGCTGTTTTATTATACATTTGGTATGATCGGTTTTTTGCTGCGGGATGTTTTGAGCCGTGCGTTCTACGCATTGAAAGATACCAAAACGGCGATGATCAACGGTTCTATAGCGGTAGTGTTGAATATATTCCTGGCTATCATTCTGGTTAGATTTATGGGATTAGGTGGATTGGCGCTCGGCATGTCTGTTTCCGGCAATTTCGCCACCATTTTACTAATGATCAGTTTGCGGAAAAAAATCGGCGATTTTGGCTTGCGTAATATAATATCAACTTTTTTAAAGGTAATTATGGCCAGCACGGCGATGGGATTCGGCGTATATTTTTGTTACGATATCATTTTTGCAATGCTTCGTTCAAATACGTTGGCGGTAGTAACGAGCATAATTTCAGGAGCATTTTTATATGGGTTAATTATAATGGCTTTAAAGGTAGAAGAAGTATCGACTTTAAAGCATATGGTGTTATCTCGAATTCGCCAAAAGGAGACTTTATAATACATTATAAGTAGAAATGCGAATAAATTTATAGATATAAGTTGGGAATAGTCATATACTCCGAGGTGAACTAGATGAAAGGCATCATTCTCGCCGGCGGGAGCGGGACGCGGCTGTATCCGTTGACCCGGTCCATATCCAAACAAATGCTTCCGGTGTACGACAAGCCGATGATCTATTATCCGTTGTCGGTTCTGATGCTGGCCGGTATCCGGGACATCCTGATTATCTCGACCCCCGAAGACACGCCGCGGTTCGAACAGTTGCTGGGAGACGGGGCAGCATTGGGCATATCTTTGCGGTATGCGGTGCAGCCGTCGCCGGATGGGCTGGCCCAGGCTTTCCTGATCGGCGAGCAATTTATCGCGGATGATCGGGTCGCGTTGATTCTCGGAGACAATATTTTCTATGGCCACGGATTGACGGAGCTGGTGCAAAAAGCGGCAACCCGCAGCCGGGGTGCGACGATATTCGGTTACAGCGTAAGAGATGCGCAGCGGTTTGGCGTTGTGGAATTTGCCGAAGACGGCAAAGTGTTATCGATAGAGGAAAAACCGGCCGTGCCGAAGTCGAATGTTGCGGTTACCGGGCTATATTTTTATGACAACAGAGTGGTTGAGATTGCCAAAAGCCTGAAACCGTCTGCGCGCGGGGAATTGGAAATTACCGATGTGAACAAGGCGTATCTGGCGATGGGCGAGTTGCACGTGGAATTGCTGGGCCGGGGCTTTGCCTGGCTGGATACGGGGACGCACACTTCCTTGCTGGAAGCTTCGCAGTTTATCGAGACGATTGAACGACGACAAGGGCAAAAGGTGGCGTGTCTGGAAGAGATCGCCTATCGGCAGGGCTACATCGGCAAAGAGCAGTTGCTGGAATTGGCCAGGCCGCTGATGAAAAACGATTACGGGCAATATTTGCTGGAGCTTTTGGACCGCAGGTAACGAATGGCACAAAAAAGGCGTTTCCAAAGGGTGAACAAATTGAACATACTGAAAACGAAACTGCAAGGCGTTTTGCTGATCGAACCCCGTGTGCATGAGGACGGGCGCGGCTTTTTCATGGAGTCGTATCGTGCCGACCTTTTTCAGCAAGCAGGCATTGCCGCACGATTCGTGCAGGACAACCATTCTTTATCCGTGGAAAAAGGCGTGCTGCGCGGGCTGCATTATCAGCTAGCGCCGAAAGCGCAGGCGAAACTCGTGCGCGTGGTGCGCGGGGCGATTTTTGATGTGGCGGTGGACATTCGGCGTTCTTCTCCCACGTTCGGCTTGTGGGAGTCTTTTGTGTTGTCGGCGGAAAACAAGCGGCAAGTATACATACCGCGCGGTTTTGCCCATGGTTTTTGCACGCTGGAACCGGACACGGAAGTAATATATAAGGTGGATCAATATTATTCGCCGGAGCATGACCGCGGCATTCTTTGGAACGATGCGGAGCTTGGCATTCCCTGGCCAGTGGCGGACCCTGTTTTATCGGAAAAAGATCGCAACCATCCGCCGCTCAAATTGGCCGAAATTAACTTTGCTTAAGGAGAAATGTGCTTGTGAGACTGCTTGTTACCGGAGGCGCCGGGTTTATCGGCAGCAATTTTGTCCTGTATATGATGCGGAAATACCGGGATTACCGGGTGGTCAATCTGGATGCTTTGACTTATGCGGGGAATCCGGAAAATTTGCGGGAGATCGCGGATGAGCCGAATTATACGTTCGTCCATGGCGACATTACGGATGCCGCGCTGGTTGAACGGCTTTTTGCCGACGGGGTTGACGCGGTTGTGAATTTTGCCGCCGAGTCGCATGTGGATCGCAGCATCCGGGAACCGGACGTGTTTGTGAAAACGAATGTGCTCGGCACGCAGGTGCTGCTGGAAGCGGCGCGACGCCACGGCGTGAAAAAATATATCCAGGTCTCGACCGATGAAGTGTACGGCACGTTGGGCGAGACGGGGCTTTTTACGGAAAAGACGCCGCTTGCGCCGAACAGCCCGTATTCCGCATCCAAGGCTGGCGCGGACTTGCTGGCGCGGGCTTATCACGAAACGTACGGCCTGCCGGTCAATATCACGCGCTGCTCGAACAACTACGGGCCATATCAGTTTCCGGAGAAGCTGATTCCGCTCATGATCGTGAATGCGCTGCACGACAAGCCGCTGCCCGTGTACGGGGACGGCCTGAATGTGCGCGACTGGCTGTACGTGGAAGATCATTGCGCGGCTATCGACCTGGTGCTGCACCATGGCAAGGCGGGCGAAGTGTACAACATCGGAGGAAACAACGAGAAAACGAACCTCGAAATCGTGCGGCTGATTTTGTCCGAGTTGGGCAAGCCGGAATCGCTGATCCGTTTTGTCGCGGATCGATTGGGGCATGACCGGCGTTACGGCATCGATGCGGAAAAGATCAGGCGGGAGCTGGGCTGGCAGCCGCGCCATATGTTCGCCACAGGGATCAGGGAGACGATCCGCTGGTATCTCGAGCACCGGGGCTGGTGGGAGCGGATTTTGGCGCAGCGCGAAAGTTGAAAATGCGCCGACGGGGGCGGCTCCGCGGTGGCGGAAGGCCGACTCGGTGGCGCCGGGAGGCTGGATCCTTGGTAGCGCGAGTCCGAATCTGGATTAATCCACCCTCACAGCAACTTGTCCCCGCAGCGCCGAAACGTTGAACCTGCGAAGCCGAATCCCCGAATCCGCAGTTGCGGGAAACCGAATCCTGGACCTCTGTCAATAGATAGGACACATGGAATCGAGAACATTACGCAACATAATCGTACATTTGTTCGTATTGAATGGGTGCGAGATATCCGATCGCCCAATGGACTCGTTTGCGATTGTAGAAAAACTCGATATATTCAAAAATCTCACTTTGCGCTTCCTTGCGGGTCTTGAACTTTTCCAGATAAACGAGTTTTTTGAGGACGCTTTGGAACGATTCGATGCAGGCGTTGTCGTAGCAGTTTATAATGCTCCCATAGGCTGAGACACGGGAGAGTATAGTGGCACAAGAAGTCAAGACAGTTTTTTTAAATTTTTAAGGTGTGA
>DASVDB010000133.1 GCA_036381315.1 Bacilli bacterium
ACTTTTACGAAACGGACGTCGACCAAAGCGTTGATCGCCTGAAGTCGGTGCTGGAGCCGCTCATGCTGTTGATCGTCTCCGGTATTGTCGGGATTATCGTAGCGGCGATTATGAGCCCGATGTTCAAGATGTACGAAAACTTCCTGAAATAGTTTGCTTAAAACGTTTGCCGAATGACGGGAAAGGAGGTGAGACCGAATTGCAACAGGCACTAATGAAAAATAGGAAAGGTGGAATTCCCATGAAACTTGCAACCAACGAAGGCGCTTTAACAAGCGCCGGAAAAGTGTTAAAGAATGAAAAGGGCTTGACGCTGATCGAATTACTCGCCGTCATCGTGATTTTAGCCATTATCGCCGCCATCGCCATCCCGTCCATCGGCGGCATTATCGCCAAAACGAAAAAAGAATCGCATCGCGCCAATGCGCAGATGATTCTTGACGCCGCGCGCTATAAAGTTTCCGTGGAAGACTTTAAGCCGGACTCCTCCGGCAATGTGTCGGTAACGTTGCCCGACGGCACGACACAATCGTTACCGGTGGAAACTGTTACATTGAAAACACTTGTGGATGACGGTTTTCTGGAGGCGGCGCCGAAAGACCCGCAGGGCTCCGGCACATATAACGATACATCGACAGTAGTGAAAATTTACCAAAAAACAGATGGGAAGTATGAATACGCGATTACGTTGATCGGCGATTCAACCTACTTCTCGGGTGTTTGGGCGCAAGATGTCAAGACGGCAACCATAGGCTCGTCGCCTGCGCCAACTCCGTAACCGAATAAAAGCGCACAACACCGGCGCCGCAGCCGGTGTTGTGCAAACCTGTCAACAGCCAAAGGAGGCACAATGATGTTTGGGCGCAAGCGAAAAACCCCCTGTTACGGATTGCAGATACTGGATTCGCAGGCCAAAATCGTTGAGCTGGTCTTAAGCCAGCAACGTGTGCGTGTGACGAAGCTGCATACAGCTTCTTTCAGCGGGGAATTGGTCAAGAACGGGAAAATACTGGATGAGGACGCTGTCGCGAAACAGTTAAAAACACATGTCGCACAATTGGGGATTGCCGGCGCCCAGGTTCATCTGACGATTCCCACTTCCAGCATCGTTTTGCGCAGATCCGTGTTCGCCGCGTTGAAAGACCGGGAACTGCGCAATTTGATCGATGTGGAGCTATATGGGGAAGGGCAGTTGCCGTTTAAAAATCCCGTGTTTGATTTCATTCGCCTGGGTGAAGTCAAACCGGCGCAGCCCCGTGAAGACGCCGCCGGCAAAAAATCCGGAGTAGCCGACAAGAAGGAGGAGGTGCTTATTTTCGCCACCCCGCAAGAAGTGGTGGACTCTTATGTCAATGTGGTAAAAGCCGCCGATTTACAGCCGGTGGCGGTCGACTTGGCGCCGCTCGCCTTGTACCGCCTGCTTGTGCGAAGCATGAAACTGGCGGGAGAATTTCCGGCAAAACGATTCATGCTGTTGCTCGCGGAAAGCGACTATGCGGAAATCAGCATTTTTGCCGACGGAATTCCGGTTTTTTTGCGGGCGCTGCCTGTCAACGCTTACAGCGTGCTGGATGCGGACGGCGACAAAACGGAAGTTTACAGCCGCAATTTGGCGATGGAGCTTAGCCGGGTCATCAACTATTACAAATATTCCGTTGCCGGAGACCAGGAGGACATTAAGGATTTGTACTTGCTCGGGGAGCGGGAATTGGCGGAGAAACTGCCCGCCTATCTGGAAGATGTTTGCCCCGGAACCGTTCGAAAACTTCCGATCGGATCGCTCTTGCTGAACGAAGAGCAATTCTATCATTCATATGCCGTGCCGATCGGTCTGGCGATGAAAGGTGCGTAAACGATGAGTGGAACGTGGGAACAAAGCTTTCGCCCGATTGAAATCAATTTGCTCAAGTTGCATGAAGAAAGGCAATCGGCGGCGGGGACGCTGGCCATAGCGGTGCTTGCCGCGGTCGTCATCGGCACGGGCGTTGTCGGTTTTCTCTGGACGGACGCGCATCGTGAAGCGGCTAAGGCGGATAAAGAGATTGCCGCCGTTTCGGCACAGATCGAAAAGGCGGAAGCCGCGGCCAAACAGGCGCCGGCAGCCTCTGCCGGAATCGCCGACTTTATTGCTCTGCCCGATCTGCTGGCATCGTCCAAGCCGCAGCCGACGGAGGTCTTGAACGAGTTGAACAAGCTGCTTCCGCTAGAAGCGGATATTGTGACTTTGCACATGCAGGATAACGGGTCCATCCAGGTAACGGCGATATTTTCGTCGCTGGAAAATGTCATTACGTTTATCCAAAGCGTCAAAGCTTCCGCACATTTCGCGTTGGACGGGATGAGCGGCCTGAATAAACTGAAAAAGCCGGAAAGCCAGGCGGCGTTAAACGCCGGGGCGGCAGATTTGGGCGGCGCCGAGATGACGACGTTATCCCCTGTGAATGTGACATTTGAACTCAGTTACCGCAAGCAATCGGAACAAAAGGAGGGGGGCGCAAGCAATGACGCTGCTAAGCAATAAACGCAACGCAATCGTCGTCGCCATCATTTTCCTGCTTGCGCTGGTGATGGTTTATGTCAATTTCGTGCAGCCCGCACGGGATCAGGCGGCGCAAAAAAAGCGCGATCTTGCGGCCAAAACCGCGATGCTGCAGGCATTGACCAAACAATCGGCGCATAAACAGGAAGCCGATCCAAACAACATGCTGAAATTGCTGCAGGCAAGAGCGCGCATACCCGAACTGCCGTATGAAGAAGAACTGCTCAGGCAATTGCGCATGCTGGAAGTGGTGAGCGGATTGCAAATGTCCGGGTACCAGCTGGAAATCGGCAATTCGCCGCTAGCCAACGGATCAGCTAAAAACGCGGCGGGCGGCGGTTCAACCGCCGACAAGGCGGGGCAGCTTTCCGCCAAAGCGGCCGCTTTGGCGGTGCCGATCCGGATTTCCTTTTCGGTAAGCGGCGATTATGACAAGTTGTACAGATTGCTTGACGAGACGGAAACGGCGAACAGGCTGATCCAGATAAACCAGCTCACTTTTAATGTGCAGCCGCCGAAACAAGTGCAAATTCACGCGTCAAAGCAAACGATCAAGGCGCAATTAAGCTTGACGGCGTATTTTGCGCCCGGATTGGCGCAATATTTCCGCGAGCCGCTGCCGGTTGACTACACGCCGCCGGCAAAGCGCATGAATCCCATTTATTAAGGCGAAAGGGGTCTTGATCATGACACAATCAGCCGCTGCCGCAACGGAAAATTTGTCGATCAAAGATTTGCTCAAATTGTCCTACGAGCGGCATGCCTCCGATCTGCACATTAGCGCCGGACACACGCCGCAGATGCGGTTGCACGGCAAATTGACCAATGCGGCTGACCGCGTCATTTTGCCGGAAGAAAGCATCCGCATGGCGAAGGAAGTGTTGACCGGCGAGCAATTCGAACAGCTGCTGAAGAAAGGCGAAATCGATTTTTCCTTTCAGCTTCCGGGGCTTTGCCGTTACCGGGCCAACGTGTTTCGGCAAAAACGGTTTATCAACATGGCGTTTCGTGTGCTGGCTACCAAAGTGCCGACGCTCGAGCAGCTTCACCTGCCGGCAATCGTAACCGAATTCGCCAGAAAACAACAGGGACTTGTGCTCGTCACCGGACCTACCGGCAGCGGGAAGTCGACCACGTTGGCCGCCATTGTCGATTACATCAACGAAACGCAGCAGAAACATATCATCACGCTGGAAGATCCGATCGAGTATTTGCATGTCAGCAAAAAGAGCTTGATCGCCCAGCGGGAAATCGGCATTGATACGACATCGTTCGCCAACGGACTGCGGGCGGCGCTGCGGCAAGATCCCGACGTCGTGCTGGTCGGCGAAATGCGCGATCTGGAAACGATCCGCACGGCGATCACCGCGGCGGAAACAGGGCATCTCGTGCTGGGCACCTTGCATACTCCGGACGCCCCGCAAACGGTGGATCGGATCATCGACGTGTTTCCGACGGATCAGCAGCGGCAAATTCGCATTCAATTGGCGTCGGTGTTGATCGGCGTGCTGTCGCAACGCCTGATTCCGCGTTGGGACGGGACCGGGCGGGCCATGGCGCTTGAGGTGCTGATCAACACGCCGGCGGTGGCCAACCTGATTCGGCAGGAGAAAATTTACCAGATCAAATCGGTTATTCAAACGAGTCGTCATCTTGGCATGCAGACAATGAAAGCAAGTATCCAGGAATTGGTGGCGGGTGGCGTCGTACATAAAGATGCGATCAAAGAATACGAAATGACCATCGGGGAGGAATGAGAGGTGGCTGGAACGCTTTATCCGCGCGTGGCGAGCGCCGTGCTCGCGTTCGTCATGGCGCTCTTCACGCTGCTTTTGCCTGCGGCAAGCGCCGCGGGACAAGCAACACAGCAAGGCTTGCCGGATTTGGCCGGCAAAAGCGACGAACAACGACAAGCCGCTTACGGCACGTTGACATTTGCCATTGACGACTGGGAAAAAGGCACGATTGTTGCCGAAAAGCCGCTGGCGATTGTGACGTATCGCGGCGGGGCAACAGACGAGGCGGCGGCCAGGCTGTCCGTTTGGACCGGAATCGCCGCGCGGGTGGATGACGATCTCATCACGTTATGGGACGAGCTGTACATTGATCGGAGCGGGAAAGTCATTCGTACGCTGCCGGGTGTGGAACATGGCATTCCGGGCTATTTTGCCGCGGATTCGCAGCTTTCATTCCGCACGGCGCAATACGCGGGCGCGTATCCCTGGGCCGATGTGCCGACAGATCAGGAAGCCAGCCAAACCGGCGCAAAACCGTTTCCGAATGGCGAGGCGGCAAGCGTTTATGGGACGCCGACTGAACTTTCCACGGCGGACGGTTTAATTAAGCCGCTTTCGCTGATTCCGGCAGCCATTCCCGTCAAACCGTATGAGCCGAAGCCGGCGCATATGAAGCCGATCGCGCGCGAACCGCTTGATATCCGTGATCATTGGGCGAGATCGTACATTCTTGATTTGATGGCCAAAGGAATTATAAGCGGTTATGAGGACGGCACTATCCGCCCCAATTTGACGCTTACGCGCGCCGAATTTGTAAAACTGCTTGCGGACGCGCTGCAACTTGAGAAAACGGCAAACATCGTTTATCAGGACACCGAAAACCATTGGGCCAAAAGTTACATCGCCGCCGTCGCCCAGGTCGGTATCGCAAGAGCGGACGAAAGCGGTTTATTCCGCCCGAACGACCCGATTACGCGTCTGGAAATGATGGAGATGCTGCAAAACACCCTGCAGTTGCAAGGAAAACGCGGATCGCAACAGAAAAAGACGTTTACGGACACGAAGGGCCTGACGAAGGCTGAGCTGGACGCTTTGCAAACCGTAACGTCGGCGGGACTTGTCCAGGGATATCAGGACGGGAGCGTGCATCCGCAAGGAAAGCTGAAGCGGGCGGAAGCGTTTGTCGTTATCGCCAAATTGCTTGCCCTGCCATAAGCCATGAATGGAACAAAAGGAGTGGAAATGATGAAAGCGAAACGGCATGTGGTGAAAACCTGTTTTGCCTTTTTTGCCGCGTTGCTGCTAATCGGAACGCTGTTTCCGGCAGCGTCCGCGGAGTCGGCGGAGGCCGCCGGTTGTCTGAATTTAACGGGCAGCGTTGCCGATGGCCAACTCGATATTTACATGAACGACACGATGGAATTGGCCTTTACGGTTACGCCGGGCGGCTCCTATACAACCAGCGTGCAGCGTCCGCCGGCGGACATTTCGCTCGTTCTTGACGTATCGGGAAGCATGGACTTCTCCAACGAAGACGGGCGTTTGACACCGACGCGGATGGATTCATTGCAAGATGCTTCCAAGCATTTGCTGGACAAACTGGCCAGCGTGCATCTGGGCGACCGGGTCGGGATCATCAAATTTTCCTATGATGCCGAAAAAGTGGCCGACCTCACCACAAACTATACCTACTTGAAGGAAAAAATCGACCGATTGCGCGCAAACGGCTCGACCAATATTGATTATGGGCTGACGTTGGCGCACGAAATGTTGAAAAAAAGCGAAAACAGCAAAAAAATTGTCATTCTCGTTACGGACGGATATGCCAACGCGTATGTTACCGATAGCGGAAAAATCAGAACCAACAGCCTGAAAACGGCGAGACAGGAAGCGGAATACTCGGCGCTGCGGCTAAAAGGCGACGGCGCGGTCGTTTATACCGTCGCATTGGGAAAAGCGGGCGCGAGCGACGTCGATCACGAGTTGTTGGAAAATATCGCGAATTCGACAAACGGCGTCAAGTACGATGCCAGTTCCACGGAAGATCTGGAGAGCGTGTTTGATTCGATCACGCGGCAAATTCAGCAGGACGGCGCGCTTTCATCCATTGTAATCAGCGAACCGCTGCCGCCGGGGTTTATTCTGGCCGACGGCAATCCGCCGGAAGTAAGCGAAGAAAATGGCAAACTGCTCATCCGTCTGGCGGATATTGCCTACCCATTTGACGAAAATCCGGAACAAACGATTACGGTCAAATTGAAGCAATCCAATTTTTCCGGAGAGTATGGTTTTGCCGATGCGACATTGTCCTATCTTGATGCCTGCGCGGTGCAGCAAACCGGAACGATACCGGTCAATGTTACCGTGTCGGTGGTCGGAAGCGTGACGGACATTTACGGCAACCGTTATGTCGGCAGCGGTACAGGCGAAGTCACCCGCTACCGGCTGGGGGATATGAGCAAGCCGCAATGGCGCATCAAAGCGGTGAACTCGCCGGTAACAAGCATCACATTTGACGATCCCGAAAATACGATTGTCAGGGTGGGTTACCAAAACGGCGATGTGCGCGTTTTTGATTTGAAGCCATCGGCGCCCGACGTAACGGTAACCGACAATCATGGCGCGGCTATCGCCGCGACCGACGCGGGGTGGCACCAGGGACCGGCTGCGATCGCGGCGGAAAATTCGCATAACCGCTTGCCTGCGGACACGGAATATCTGAACGATGATTTTACCGCGAATTATATCACCGGTTACCAATATCGCACCAAACAGGCGGACGGAACATGGGGCAACTGGTTTGTCGTTTCGTCATTAAACAACATTACGGAATCGCGGCAAAATCTTGAAATCCAGGCGGCGGCGTTAACGGACGCAATCAGCGGCGATCCGAACATTCTTTTCGGCGGCGAAGCCGCAACGCGAACCGTATCGCTGGACGGCGTAAAACCCGAGGTGCCGACGGTAACGGCCAGCTTTTTGCCGGTATACAAAAAGTACCGCTACGAGGTAACCAATGTGGATGACGCGCACAGCGGCGTCACGACCAACGCGTCGGGGGAAAAGACGTTCACGCTGTCAATCAACGGCGCAAGTTCAACGAAATCCGCCAGCGATAACAGTTTTGCCGCCACCGACGCGGATATTTCCGCAGGAAATGTAACGATTACGGTGACGGACAACGTGGGCAACAGCCTTACCAAGACCGTGACGGAAAAACCGGTAGACGGAACGGGACCGGCCATTGTGTTCGACCCGAATGCCGTGGCCAATCCGGCGACAGATCCGACGCTTGAAGTCAAAGCGCAAGAAAACACGAGCTTCGTATATGCGGTGCATATTTATGTGGACGGCGTTGAAGTGCCGATCACGCAAAAGGCGCCCGCGCAATCGGTTGCTTATTCGTTTCAGCTGAGCCAGGCGATACCCGATAACGCCGGCTTGAGCGATCCCAAGAGTCCGCGATACGGCTGGCATCAATTGCGGGTGCAGGCGGAAAATGTCGCCGGAGAGATAAGCGAGAAAAGTTTCGCCTTCAAGGTGAATCCCGGTCCATACGCGGAACTGTCGGTAAGCGACACGGGCGTTTCCGACGAGCCGGTGACCGTAAGCCTTGTGAATGTGCGCGACATACCCGTTCCGGCCAAAAAGATTGGCGGCGTGGACAAACCGGCGGTGAAAGTAACGCAAATGTATTACGAAATAGTCCCCGACAGCCCGCTATCCGATCCAGAGGGGCATACGTTTACGAAAAAGTTGGGAGCCAAGCAATTGAAAGTATCCGCCGCCGGAACGAATTATGTGTATGTCATGCTGGTCGACGAAGACGGCAACAAGTTTGTGACGGAGCCCGCCGTAGTGAAGATCGACTACAATCAGAAGAAATATTAACGGCGCCTGACGAGGCAAGTTTCCTGCGGAAAACTTTTAAGGGAGATGAACGTGCATGCAATCGTGGAAGCGATGGCAACGATATCCGGCAGACATGGCCGCCAAACTGCGCCGCGATGAGCGAGGCCTCTCCCTGGTGGAAATTTTGGTGGCGGTTACGATCATGGCGGTAATCAGTACGATGATTGTCGGCTATTTCATTTCCGCATTGGATCGCTCCGCTGATGAAAACCGGAGAATCATCGCCGCCAACCTTGCCCGCTTGAAAGCGGCGGAAATGCGCCGGCTGTTTCAGGAAGACGCCAACTACAGCGTATTAAAAGCGTCGTTTACCGCAGCCGACCAATACGTGATCGGAAGTTATTCCGACGCGCCTGCCGCGGTTGCCGCCGTTATGCAGCCAAATCATACGCTTGATCCGGCGGAAATCAACGGCACAACTTACCGTTACGAAATTACGTTTGACAACCGTGACGCCGCCGGAACGCGCAAAAATGATCTGGAGACGCAAATAACGTCCGCCGAAGGCACCGACCCCTATATGATTCGGATGCTGGTAACCGTCGACTGGTCGGACGGGCCATCGGCGGCTCCTTTGCGCGGAACTTCCACAACCGTCGACACATATGTGGTCAAAAAGAGGTAGACGAAATGTACGGGAAACTCGTGAAACAGACCAAGGCTGCGCGAAAAATGCCGCAATCGCCGGGCAATGAGCATGGGCTTACCGTTATTGAACTGTTGACGGCGCTCTTATTGCTAGGCATGGTGGCCAGCATTCTTTATTCCTTTTTGCTGATGGGGCTGTCCATGTACAAACGGGTTACGGTCGAGACGCAGATGCGCAACCAGGGCGATGCGCTGTTCAGCCGGATTATCACCGAATTAAAGGATACCATCTATGTGAAGCAGGGATCATCGGACAAGGAAATCGTGTATGTGAAACGGGCCGTAAACAGCGACGGCTCCCCGGATACGGAAAATTACGTGGCAAAATACGCCATGGCCATTGAAAACGTTGACAATCCCGCGATATTGTCGGTTCCGTACGGCATTTCGATATACCATGTCAATCCTGACGGAACGCGCGGCGCTTTGCTGAAAAAGCTTGCGTTGACCAATGATTTTACGATCGACCGCACCGCTTCATCGCTGCTCATGATCAGCCAGGATATGGTCGAAGTGAAGCTCGAATACGGCAGGACGGATAGCTTGACGGCTTTGGCCGCGGAAAGCCCGGACTTGACCATTGACATGAAAATTCCGCTGTTCCGCATCGATTAATTTTGCAGGGGGGGCGTGTTCTTGCCAAAGCGAAATCCGATTCAATCCGAACAGGGCGCGGCTCTCGTTATCGCCCTCTTGGCCGTCGTCGTAATGACGATGTTTGGCATCATCTTATTGCAAGTGTTGCGCGGCTCAATGGTCCAGGCCACCTCTTCGGAAGCGGCGGTGCAAGCCGAGGCGAACGCGCAGCGCGGCATCGACGATGCGTTGGCCCTGATCCGCAACGCGGTGGAACGCGGCAATGCGGAAGGCGCCGATTACCGCGATAAAATCGCCCGGGCAAACGATTATCTGGATCGCGTAAAGGCTTATATCGCAAGCGGTTCGCCCGTAAACGCCAAGCGTGGAACCTACGAAATCGCGGTCGAAGAAGACACGGGCAACTACGCTTCTTTAACCGCAAGCCCGATCACCGTTCCGGACTTCCCGTATGTCAGAATGTTCACCATTAAAGCAACGGGGAAAATTGCCAATCATCCGGGAGGAATCGCCGCAAAGCGGATGCGGGTAATCGTGAGCACGATCAATCCCGTTTTTCGCTATCCGTTGTCGGCGGACAACAATATTACGCTTAACGGGTCTCCGTATATCGTAGGCGATGTGCTTGCCCGGGACGGAAATGTCGCGGTATCGGATGTGGCTGTTTTTACGGGGTTGCCCGGCACCAAATACGGCAAAAAAACCGATTATCCCTCCGTCAAGGGGTTTATCAACTACGGCGGAGAAATTGTCGAATATGTTCCCGGGACAACCACGGTCGACCGGCACAGCGGTGATGTCGACGAAACCTTTTTCTCCAAGGCAGTGCCGCTTCGGGATAAGCAGTTGGCCGCCGGGGAACCGGTGGCCGCCGCCGATTACGTTTCCGCAAAGCTGACGGAAATGGCCGAAAAAGTGGACGCGGCGACGAGTCCGTTTGACGAAAACGTGAACTCCGGCGATTTGTTTGGCGCGTCGCTCGGCTCCAGCCTGGGCGCCGTGATCGGCCATAGCGTCAAATATGAAGATTTGTGGGTTACGGTGCAGGGCAATTTGACGCTAGACAATCCGGCCGGTTTGAGCGATTTCGCCGTCAAAGACGGAGTGCTGCGGCTTCTTCCCGGAGCAAACTTTCAGTTGCACCATGGCTCGCTCTATATTTCGTACAACGATCCCAATGTGGTTGCCGCCGATTTGTCCGGCGCGCTCGCGGTAGATCCCGGATGGTCGGTTGTCATTAACGGCAACTGTACGTTGAACGACGGTTTTTACTTTGCCGGCAACATGTATATTAAAGGCGACCTGAAGGTTGTCGGGAGCATCAATATCGATGGCACGATTTACGTCGACGGGGGCGTGGAATTGAAGCAAATGACCGCCATTAACGATTCCGTGGCCAAACCGTTGATCATCGTGGCGACCAGGACGTTCGATTTTTCCGACAACATAAGCGCGAACAGCTTGCGCGCGTTTTTCTACGCAAATGAAGATATCAACCTGCGCGGCGTTTTGTCCAAAATAAAAATTTACGGCGGCGTACACGGCAACAATGCCATTTTGAATGCGGTGCGGGAAGATTTTGCAAATCCTCCGACCGATCCGGCCTATATCGAGTATGACCCGCCGATCGGCGCAACCGAACCGACATCGTTTATGTTCACGATGGGCCAGACCAACCTGGCGGCCGAGCAGTCCAAACTGCAAATTTTTTACGACAGCAAGCTTTACTCCGATCCGCCGGTCGGGATACCGACGACAAGCGAGGTGAGCGTTTTTGTCAAGGAAATCGATACGGTGAAGTGATGGTGTGATGAAGCCTAATTTGCCAAGAGAGGAGGAGAACGGAGATGTCATTGAGAGTATTGGTCGTGGATGATACGAAATTCATGCGGGCCATGTTGAAGGATATTCTCGTCCAATTCGGATACGAGGTGATCGGCGAGGCGGAAAACGGCAAACAAGGGGTGCAGATGTACGACAGCCTGCGGCCCGATATTGTGCTGATGGATATTTCCATGCCGGAAAAAGACGGGATTTCCGCATTAAAAGACATGCTCGCGATCGATCCGGACGCCGTCATCCTGATTTGTTCCGGGATGAGCCAGCAAGATCTGATTTCCGAGGCGATGAAAGCGGGGGCAAAAGGTTACGTGATGAAGCCGTTCAAGCAGAATAAAATTCTGGAAGTCATTACGCGTTACGCAATGCCTTTCATCGAGCAGAAAAAATTGCCGGCGGACGAGCCGCCAATTGGCGACGAACCTGCGCCCAATGCCGCGGATGCGGCCGTTGCGGACGCCGGGGCGATTGCCCAGACGGATGAAGCGGATGCCATCATGGTCGCGGAATCGCCCATGATTTCGGCATTGCTGGATACGGAACCGGATACAAGCAATGATGAACTGCCGGAGTTGGCAACGGAGGCGGCGGATTTGCCGCCGATAGAAGATGCCGCGACGCTTCAGCCGGACTGGACGGAAACATTAACGGAAGAAACGATGGGAGAAACGTTGGCAGAAGAAACATTAGTGGAAGAATCGTTAGTAGGGGAAACTGCAATGGAAGAAACTTTGGCGGAAGAAACGTTAGTGGAAGAAACGTTAACCGCGGCGGAAGCGGAAGAACAAGCGGAAGAACAAGCGGAAGAGATGATTGTGCCGGCTAAAGAGCAGGCGGAAGAGATTACTGCGCAGACGGAAATCGCCAATGCGGAGGAAGCGGTCGCGGCAACCGGCACGCTGGAAGAGTTGTTTGCGCGGACGATGCGGCAACTGGTGGAAAAGAACCGGAAAATTTTGGAGAAAGGCACGTCCATCCCGCCGTCCGGCGCGAAAGTTATTAATCTGTTTAGGAGTGATGCAGGCGTGAAAGATTTTATCAGCAGCTATACTTGCCGTTGGAAAGAAGAAGTGGACGGGAATGCGATCGGCTATCTGGTAACATACACGGAAGGAGACAATAAAATATCCATCGAAACCGTTGGCGGCAATAACAATGAAGAAGGAATGCCCCTGACATACGACAGCCTGAAAAATTTGTTGACATGGTTGGAGCCGAAATTGGCGATCACGAACAACCACGGCAAAGAATTGGGCAAAAAGGCGGAAATGTGAGGAATAGCAGGCAATGCACATCGTGGAAAGCGTATTTTTATTCCTGTTGGGGGCCTCTTTCGGCTCGTTTTTCAATGTTGCCGGAATGCGGATTCCCGCCGGCAAATCGGTGGTGCGCCCGCATTCCGCATGCAATGAATGCGGCGAACAAATCAGGGGGGCAGATCTTCTCCCGATAGCGGGGTGGCTCATGCAGCGCGGCAGATGCCGCCACTGCGGCTCGCGGATTTCGCCCCTGTATTTGCTGAGCGAGGTGGCCACGGGGGCGGCCTTCGCGATTTTGCCGCATGTCATCAGCGATTGGCGGGAGCTTACGGTTGGCTACCTGCTCGTCTCCTTGCTTGCCGTTCTGACCGTCAGCGATCTTACATATCGGCTTCTCCCGAATAAGATCGTCTTTCCGGCAATGCTTGCGTTTTTATTGCTTCGGATATTCGTTCATCCGCTGCCGTTTTGGGAGTATATGGTCGGTTTTGTTGTCGGCGGCGGGATGCTGTACGCCGTATCGTTGGGCGCGGTGCTGCTCAAAAAGCCGGCCATGGGCGGCGGCGATATCAAATTGATGGCGCTTTTGGGCATGATTTTGGGAGGAAAACTTGTTTTGCTCGCGATTCTCATCTCCGCATTGACCGGGACACTTACCGGCATGTTCCTAATCGCGTGCAAAATCATTGACCGCCGGACATTTATCCCGTTCGGGCCGTTCATCGCGTTGGGCGGCTTCTTGTCGTTTTTGGTCGGAGAACCGGTTATCGCCTGGTATTTGGGTTTATTTTTATAAAATTGTTCCGCCATTTCTTTGAACAAAACCGCCAAATATGATAAAACAGTATGTATGTGATAGCGTTCCTTAAAGGAGTGAACTTATTTTGGCGGATACGAAAAAGATCGCAATCATCGCCGGCGACGGGATCGGTCCCGAAGTCGTGGCGGAAGCGGAAAAAGTTTTGCGAAAAACGGAAAGCTTGTTTGGATACAAATTTGTTACGGAGCATGGTTTGTTCGGTGGCATCGCCATCGATAAAACAGGCACGCCGCTGCCGGAAGACACATTGGCCATGTGCAAAAACGCCGATGCGGTATTGTTGGGTGCGGTCGGCGGCCCGAAATGGGACAACAATCCGAAAGAATTGCGCCCGGAAACGGGTTTGCTGGGCATTCGCAAGGCGCTTGGATTATTCGCCAACATTCGGCCGGCGGTTGTGTTCGATTGCCTGAAAGAAGCTTCGACTTTGAAGCCGGAAGTGTTGGCCGGAACGGACCTGATCGTTGTGCGGGAATTGACCGGCGGCATCTATTTCGGCGATAAATACCGCAAACAGACCGAACAAGGCGAAATGGCGGTCGATACGTGCGCTTATCATGTATTTGAAGTTGAGCGGATCGTCCGCAAGGCGTTTGAAATCGCCATGAAACGGCGGAAAAAGCTTGCTTCGGTCGACAAGGCAAACGTGCTGGAAAGTTCCCGGCTGTGGCGGGAAACCGTCAACCGGATCGCCCCCGATTATCCTGAAGTGGAATTGGAACATGTTTTGGTGGACAACTGCGCCATGCAATTATTGCGTCGTCCTTCCAGCTTTGACGTGATTGTGACGGAAAACATGTTCGGTGACATTTTAAGCGATGAAGCGGCCATGCTGACCGGGTCGATCGGCATGCTGTCGTCCGCTTCCCTGGGCGAGGGCAGTTTCGGCTTGTACGAGCCGGTGCATGGTTCCGCTCCGGACATTGCCGGGCAGGGAATCGCCAATCCGATCGCGACGATTTTATCGGTAGCGCTGCTCTTTCGCCTCACCTTCGGTTATGAAGACGCGGCGAACTCCATTGAAAAAGCCGTCAAACAAGTGCTCGACGCCGGCCATCGCACGGCCGACATCGCGACAGACAAGAGCAAAGCCGTCGGCACCGCGGAAATGGGCAATCTGATCTGCGACGCGATGACGGCCTGAATAGTCAGGGAATCTCTCCGTGACCTTATTAATAATTACTTTAATAAGATAATCATTATTGACACTCGCTTGCCATGATGCTACGATAATAATGGTCCATTTTCAAATGTTTAGAAAAGAAGGCCCTATGGCAAAACTATAATGATGAACAGATATGGAGGAGGCAATTGGCTATGGCAGAAAGATTGGTCGGCAAAAAGGCGCCCGATTTCACGATGGAAACGGCTCTCGGCAACGGGCAGGACTTCGGGAACGTTTCACTATCCGACTATAAAGGAAAATGGTTGGTATTGTTCTTTTACCCGCTTGATTTTACCTTTGTTTGTCCGACGGAAATTACCGCTTTAAGCGATTCGTACGCGGTATTTAAAGATCTTGACGCCGAAATTCTCGGCGTAAGCGTAGACAGCAAATTTTCGCATCGGGCCTGGATCAATACCTCCCGCGACAGCAACGGATTGGGCAAGTTGAATTTCCCGTTGGCGTCCGACATTACCAAAAAAACCGCTTCCGATTACGGCGTGTTGATTGAAGATGAAGGCGTCGCGCTGCGCGGCTTGTTCATTATTGATCCGGAAGGCACGGTAAAATATCAGGTCGTCAACCACAACGATATCGGCCGCAGCGTCGATGAAACGTTGCGCGTGCTGCAAGCCTTGCAATCAGGCGGCTTGTGTCCGGTAAACTGGAAGCCCGGCGAGAAACATCTCGTCGCAAAATAAGTTTGCGCTTTGTATGCGGCAAATCCGTCCCTGCTGTCTGCCGCCAGGCAGGCGGGAGGGACTTTTGGCTTTTATGCAAAAAAAGGGTATAATTAGCGATAAAAACTGGAGGGTTTGTTGCATGCACGCACCGGCAAATTTGAAGTACAGTGAAGATCACGAATGGGCAAAAGTGGAAAACAATCGCGTTACGGTAGGCATCACCGATTTTGCGCAAGCGGAGTTGGGAGATATTGTTTTTGTCGAGCTGCCGCAAGTTGGCGATACCGTCACCTTGGGCGAGCCGTTCGGCAGCGTGGAATCGGTGAAAACCGTTTCGGAGCTGTATGCGCCGGTAACGGGAAAAGTTGTGGCCGTCAACGCGTCGCTTTCGGAATCGCCGGAGAAGGTCAACTCGTCTCCGTATGAAGACGGCTGGATGATTGTCGTGGAGGCGGAAAATCCGTCCGAGCTTGATCAGTTGTGGGATGCCGAAAAGTATACGGCCACTTACGACGTCTGAAATTCCCTGTTCGTTTCAACAGTCTGGACCGCCCGGCGGGCGGTTTTTTTTCTTGATGAACAGCTGCTTCGTGCCGCCGATACCGAATACGCGGACCGTTATGAAGGGTATCGTCAGTTTGTGTCATTTTTACGCGAACACTAGGATATGGATGAAAATATGCGGAAGATGACAAATTGGCAAAAGATTATTAAAGGAATTTGCCCATCTTTATGCGAATATAGGATATATATCGACCGAGTGGGGAGGAAGCGAGTATGAGTTTTTGCTGCGGAGCGAGCATGATCGGCACCAAAGGAACCTTGAAGCATATTCGGACGCAGATTCATAATGTGCCCCTGCTGTTTTGCCCTGTTTGCCACCGGGTGGAAGTTCACTATATGGCGGAAAACGAATATGAGATTTTGGCTGAATTTGCCCATAACGACGGCGCTGCGGAAATTAATTTTGAAGATTACGTGGACTATCGCGAAAGCGATCAACTGTTTGAGAACTGTGTGAACAACGAAGACGAGGCGCCGCAGGAAGTGATCCAGAATCAAATCGATATGTCCCTGGATCTGTTTCAGGTGGCCAAACAATTGCAGGACGAGGATTGGCAAAAACAGTTGTTGAAGCGGCTGAAAGTATTAAGTGAACGAAAGAGCCGGCTGATGCAAAAACGCCGGAAAGAGGCAAGATGACTTTTTGACCAGTCGGTGCGAAAGCGCGCTTTTGGCACATTAGCCTTAAGACGCGCTTTTTTTCGTTTGGTATAATAGGGCTACCCCCGCATTTGCTTAACGAAAGTTCGAAAAATTTGGTGAGAGGTGGAACGGTTGCTACTCGTCTTGTTCAAACGTTTTTTAGGAAAACGCGAGTTTCACCATCCCGCCGACGGCGACAGGATGTCTCTCGAGGTGAAGCTCTCCCGGATCCGGCAAGGGGACGTCCGCCTGCGAAACCAGGTGATAGCCGATTACCAGCCATACATTGCGAAAGTGACCAGCAAATTTTGCAAACGGTACATCGATCCGGCCCGCGATGACGAGTTCAGTGTCGCGCTGGACGCATTTAACGAAGCAATCAACAAGTTTTCCGCGGAAGCCGGCGCGTCGTTTTTAAGCTTTGCCGAAACGGTGATTCGCAGACGGCTGATCGACTATATCCGCAAGGAGCAGCGATTTTCCCGCCAGGTTCCATACAGCGCTTTTGAAGTTGAAGATGATGAAGATTCGTTCGTAAATCCGGTGGAAATTGCGCAGTCGCTGGAACGGTACAAAGCGGAACAGAACGTCGCGGCGCGAAGATTGGAAATCGAAGAATTGAGCGCAAGCCTGGCCCAATACGGCATTTCGTTTCAGGAGCTCGTGCGCATATCGCCCAAACATTCCGATTCGCGCAGGCTCCTGGTGCAGATTGGCTCGATCTTGTCGAACAATGACGAATTGCTAAGCCAATTACGGAACAAAAAAATGCTGCCAATAAAAGAGTTGTTGGAAAAAGTCGATATATCCCGAAAAACATTGGAACGCCATCGCAAGTACATCATTGCGATCGCTCTGATCGACAGCGGACCCTATCCGCATTTGCAAAATTATTTACATACGGACGGCGGCCAACAAGGAGGCGAGGAAAATGAATAGAGGCATCGTGATGGAAATGGGCAAAAGGCATCTGGTTGTCCTGACGCCGGATGGGCGATTTTTGCGCATACCCCGTAAGGAGCGCGTTATCCGCATCGGGGAAGAAATCGATCTGCCGGTATTGCGGCGCCGTTCGCTTTCCGCAACCTCCATCCGTTATGGGGTGGCTGCCGCGGCGATTTTTTCCATCATCCTGTTTACCGCGTTTGGCATGTTTGCCGGCGGGCAGTCGGCTGTGGCCTATGTCACCATTGATATTAATCCCAGCGTTGAACTGGGCGTCGATAACAATCAGAATGTCGTTGAAGGAAGGGGCTTGAACGAAGACGGCGAAAATTTGCTGTCCGGTTTTGCTTTTCGCGGAAAGCCTCTGGTCGATGTTACGGAGGCGTTGATCAGCAAGGCGCAGGAACTGCAGTTGATTCCGACCGATGAGGCGGATATCGTCATTTCCAGCACGGTCGTTAGCGACAAGACGAAAATAAACGACGCCGCATTGGCGAATACCGTGAAAGAACGGGTCAGCCGGACGATTAACGCGCATCCGGAACACGCGCCCGAAAAGCTTGTCGTCGCGGCGCTGCCGGTGCCCAGGGAATTGCGGGAAGAAGCCAAAAAGAAAGGCATCTCTCCCGGCAAAATGGCGCTTAATTTGATTGACCAAAAACAGGAGCCCGCTCCCGCGTCACCCGACGCATCGTCCGGCACGAACGGAAACAGTGCGGCTAAGAGCCCGCAGTCCGATGATAAGCGCCTGTCGCCCAAAAAAGTGGAGCAATTGCTGGAACTGCAGCGGAAACAGAAAAATAATCCGGAGAAAGTAAAGCAACTGTTGAAAGAATGGGTTCAGGAAAACAAGGAGCAAACCGCAAAAGGCAACGACAGCGAAAAAGACATCGGGCGGCAGCGCAAAGTCGACCCGAAAGCCGTTCATGAGCGGATGAACCAAAATAACCAACAAGACGGACACCACCATGAACGTGCGAAGCCCAATGAGCAAGCCAAGCGACATGACGAAGAGCGCCGCGGCGACAAGACAGACGGCCGCGACGATAATAAGCAATCCGCCAAACCGGATAAAGATGACAAATCCCCTGACAGGCAGCAACAATCCGGATGGGAGCGGGGGGGAGCGCGCAAGCAGCCGAAAGAAAAGCAAAACAAAGGCGGCGCGGACAGCGTGAAGCGGGAGGACGATAAGCGAAGCGGCGACCGCGGCGAAAATCGCAACGACAACCGCGGCGATAATCGCTATGGCAATTACGACGACAATCGCTATAACGATCGCAATGATCGAAACGGAAATGGCGAATTTAACAGACGGGAAAAAAACCGCCGCGAGGACCAATCGCGCGATTTTCGCGATCATCGCTTTGAATCGTTCAGCAGTTGGCTGGACCAAGTCGTCGGTCATTAGAATCGGCGGCATCTAAAGACCGCAGCCGCTCTTTGTGCTATAATGCTAGCACAAGGAGTGAGCGCAATGAACAGACAAACCATCTTGTTCGATTTGGACGATACATTGATCTATTGCAATAAATATTTTATGGCGGTGATCGAACGATTCGCCGTTATGATGAGCGGCTGGTTTGCCGGGTACGGTTTTACGCCAAAAGATTTCAAACGGACGCAAAAGCGGTTGGATCTTGCCGGAGTAAAGGCGCATGGATTCGTTAAAGAGCGTTTTCCGCAATCGCTCGTCGAGACTTACGATTATTATTCCGCACGCGCGGGCAGGAAAAAAAGCGGGGAAGAAGCCCGCCGGTTGTTTGAACTCGGATTGTCCGTCTATGAGCAGAATATTGAATTCTATCCGCACATGGAACAGACGTTGACCGCTTTGCAAGCGAATGGCCATGACCTGATCCTGTATACGGGCGGGGACGAAAATGTGCAGCGGGCGAAAGTGAAGAAGGGGAGATTGGAGCGTTTTTTTGCCGAAAAGATTTATGTGGCGCCATATAAAACCACAGATGATCTGCAGCGGATTTTGCAATTGGAAAACCTGCGGCGCGAATCGACCTGGATGGTCGGCAATTCGGAGCGCACCGATA
>DASVDB010000134.1 GCA_036381315.1 Bacilli bacterium
TAACCGGTGCGGTCAGTTTTCCCATTTACCAGGCAACCGCTTTTCGCCACCCGCAGTTGGGGAAAAGCACCGGGTTCGACTATTCCCGCTCAAAAAGCCCAACTCGCGCCGTCCTGGAAGATGCGTTTGCCGATTTGGAAAGCGGCGATGCCGGCTTTGCCTTTAGTTCCGGCATGGCGGCATTGCAGACGATCTTTATGCTGTTTGCGCACGGCGACCATTTTCTTGTGTCGCTGGACTTATATGGAGGTACATACCGGCTGTTGGAAAATGTTCTGTCGCGTTTCGGCGTGACCGCTTCCTACGTGGATACAAACGATATTTTTGCTTTGGAACGCAACTTGAAGCCCAATACGAAAGCTTTATTGATTGAAACGCCAACCAATCCGCTGATGATGGTAACAGACTTGCGGGCGGCTTCCGCGTGGGCAAAAGAGCATGGACTGCTCACGATTGTCGACAATACGCTGCTTACGCCATTTTTCCAGCGCCCGTTGGAATTGGGCGCGGATATTGTGGTGCACAGCGCCACCAAATATTTGGCCGGCCATAATGACGTTTTGGCCGGATTGATCGCCGTAAAAGGAACGCAGCTTGCGGAGAGAATGAAGTTTTTGCATAATTCCATCGGCGCCGTATTGGGGCCGCAGGACAGCTGGCTGTTGATGCGGGGAATGAAAACACTTGCGTTGCGCATGGAGCGCCATCAATTCAATGCGACCAAACTGGCCGCATATTTGTCGAACCATCCGCTCGTCGAACAAGTATATTATCCCGGGCTTGCCTCGCATCCGGGACATGACATTCAATTGCGTCAAGCTTCCGGCAACACCGGCATCTTTTCGTTTAAAGTCAAGGACAGCCGATATGTGGAGCCGCTCTTGCGCCATATCAAGTTGATCGCTTTTGCCGAAAGCTTGGGCGGGGTCGAATCGCTCATGACCTATCCGGCCGTGCAAACGCATGCCGATATACCGGAAGAAATCCGCAAAGCGGTTGGTGTTGACGACAGACTGCTCAGGTTATCCGTCGGAATCGAGCATATCGATGATTTGCTGGCTGACCTGGCGAACGCCTTCGACAAAACGCGGGAGGAAATCGAAAACAGGTGACTTTTGTCGTGTAGAATTATGCGAATTGTCACTATATTTTGTTAAAGAGGTATGGTAAAATAAAGCATCCACAGTTATTCGCGGGTCTTTCGGCCTTAGTCCTCACGGAGGTTATATGCGCAAACAGACGAAGTGGCTGGAACGGGCGAGAATGCTGTTATCGCTGCCTTTATCGGGGCAGGCGATCAAATATTTCCCGCCCGAATTTGTTTTGCGGGACCCGATCGCGTCCCGTATTTATCGCCAGTTGAAGCACGACTACGGATGCGCGCTTATTTTGCTGAATCTCGAAAATTTCCATCCATTGCAGTACGCAATGTCGGCTGCCGAAGTGGGCATGATCGAGCGGACGATTCGCCATGAAATTCGCCGCGTTCTTCCTTTGTTTTTTGTCGAGAAATGCATCCTGGGAGCGCGGCAAATGCATGGCGAGGATTATTGCCTGTTCATCAGCGCCCGGAAAAATCAATTGCCCCGCCTGCATGATACGGCCAGGCTTATTCGCGACGAGCTGGAACGGCGGATCAATGCTCTGGTGGATACAAGCCGGTATGGCCGCATGCATTTCCGCTTCGGTTTTTACATGATTGAGAAAAGCGATCTTCCTTTGGCGACCGCAATGTCGCTTGCTTATCATTATGCGCACGCCGTCGCCACCAAAAAGCTTCCCGAAAATTTTTATTGCACGCGCAAACAGCTTGCGGACATTATCGCCACCGGCAATATTCATGTGTTGTTTCAACCGATCCTGAACTTGCAGTCCGGCATAATTTACGGTTGGGAAGTGCTAACGCGCGGGCCGGAAAACACCGTCTTTTACCAGCCGACGGAATTGTTCGAACTTGCTTATCAGTCCGACCTTTTGACGGAATTGGAGAGGCTGGTGTTCAAAAAGGCAATCGACCAAATATCGCGGCAATTGATCGGGGAACAGGTGTTCATCAATATAACTGCGGTTTCGCTTGCTGAACCGCGTTTTTTTGATTCCGTGCTGGAAATCCTTTATGAATATCCGGAAATTAACACGCGCAATCTCGTGTTGGAAATAACCGAAGCCCACTCCATTCGCGACTTTGACCATACCGCGGCGATGATCCGGAATTACCGCGCGCAAGGATTCCGGTTCGCCATCGACGACGCCGGTTCCGGGTATTCCAGTTTGCAGACGATTTCACAATTAATACCCGATTTAATCAAAATCGACAAATCGCTCATTCAAAATATCGACAGAGTGGCGGTTAAACAATCGTTGCTGCGGGCATTGGTCGGCCTGGCCGCGGAAATCAATTGCCAAATCATCGCGGAGGGCATTGAACGCAAAGAAGAGGCCGAACTGCTTTCCCAACATCGCATCGAGATGGGGCAAGGTTTTTACTTTGCCAAACCGCAAATTGCGATTTAACGGGGCAAACTTGCCTATCCGACGCCCCAAAATTTACGTGCGCCCGTCTTGTATATAACCACAATCCCGACCATATACTTTTAGGGTAATGGAGGGAGTGGGCGCAATGGAACTGTTTGCGGTCTCGGTAGGCGAAGCGAAGATTTCCGCGCAAGACTTGCTTGCCCGGTTGGAAAGCGCGATGCGCAATTTGCGTATACCCCAGATGCAGGAAAATTGGATCTGCACGCGCCACAACGGATTTTTGCGCATCGCTTGCCATGCGGATATGATCCGCAAGCACTACATTGCGCTAAAAAGCCGTATTTGCCGCGCCGCGGCGGAGGCAGTCGCGGATTCGATCGTTCGCGATGTGGAACCGGCAATGATTTTGCAGATTATAAATAAATCTTACCATTTTGAAGATCCCCAGGATTTGACCAAAGTGGAATCATTTTGCCGTTCGCTGCTGGAGGGGAATGAATCCGACTTGGCGCCCGCCGAGGCCAAGCGGTGTTTTGCGAGGAAAGGAAAAATTGCCGATGAGGTTTTCGGCTGGCTGCAAGATTACGCGGAACTGAATTTGGACGGGCTTGTGCATTTCCGCTTAAACGCGTATAAGGAAGAGCTCCGGGAAGTTGTTGAATATGCGATTGAAGAATTTCTGATGGAGAAGCAATATCAGGAATTTATTTCACTGCTCAAATATTTTGTGCTGATTCAGGACGCCAAAATCCCTGCGGCTCATTTAATGCATCGCGGCGACAACGATTTTATTTTATTGAACGAACAAATGGAACGCATCGAATCCGGGCATATTTCCGGATTTGTTCCCGAATTGGCGGACAAGGATATCAACTACGAGGACATGATTGTCAGCACGCTGATTTCGGTGGCGCCGCAACAAATTTATATCCACACGCGTGAACCCGAAAAACAGGTCATTAAAACGATCCAACAAATATTTGAAAACCGGACGCGCCTCTGCACGTATTGCTCCGCATGCAAACCGATACTGGGCAAAAAGCGGAAAAACCGTTCGCTCCCATAAGCTCCTTGCCAATCGCCCACGAAGATGCCCCCGCGATGACGCCGCCCGCGATAAAATGTATGTGAAAAATCACACATATTGGCTATTGATTGCTAATTCGCGCGCCCATCTGCTTTTTTCCCGTTCTTCTTGACCACGCCGCTGCGACGGGATATAATATTATCTCTGTAAAGGTCTTTTTCGTTAAATGCGGCAATCAAAGACACGGGCTGCTGCAAACGCAATGCGCAGAGAGAGGGAACGAGGCTGAAAGTCCCTCCATTGCAGGCAGTTGCTTACCCCTTTGTAGCAGCGCGGCGGAACGTTTCGATCATTCGAGCCAGTATGCGGCGCCGGTTAATTCCCGTTATGGAATTGAATAAGGGCCTTGCGAGAAAAAAGCGGGCCGAATCAGGGTGGAACCACGGACACGCACCGTCCCTTTCGGGATAGGTGCGTTTTTTCATGTTGAAAAAACGACAGGAGAGTGAAAAGAATGTCAATTCAAGTTACGTTGCCTGACGGCGCAATTCGGGAATATGCATCCGGAACCACGGTCGCCCAGGTGGCCGCGTCAATCAGTCCGGGCTTGCTTAAAAACGCGGTTGCCGGAAAAGTGGACGGCAAAACGGTTGATCTTAGCCATGCATTGTTGAACGATGCAAGTGTGGAGATCGTTACGCCGGACAATCCGGCGGGGCTCGAGGTGTTGCGGCATAGTTCGGCGCACTTGATGGCGCAAGCGATTGGGAGATTGTACGGCCGCAAAAATGTCAAGTTGGGAATCGGCCCGGTCATCGAAGACGGATTTTACTATGACATTGATATGGACAAGTCGCTTACGCCTGAAGATCTGGAAGCAATCGAGCGGGAAATGGCAAAAATCGTTCAGGAAGACTTGCCGATTAAACGGCGCGAGGTAAGCCGCGAGGAAGCGCTGGCCATTTATACGGAACTGGGCGATGAGTTGAAGCTGGAACTGATTCGCGATTTGCCCGATGACGCTGTCATATCGATCTACGACCAGGGCGAATTTTTCGACCTGTGCCGGGGGCCGCACTTGCCATCGACCGGAAAAATCAAAGCGTTCAAATTGCTGAATTTGGCCGGGGCATACTGGCGCGGCGACTCCCGCAACAAGATGCTGCAGCGCATATATGGCACGGCATTCGCGAAACAAGCCCAGCTTGATGAATATTTGCGCCTGCTGGAGGAAGCGAAAAAGCGGGATCACCGGAAACTGGGCCGCGAGTTGAAGATGTTCACCTTCTCCCGCGAAGTCGGCCAGGGCTTGCCGCTTTGGCTGCCGTACGGGGCGAAACTGCGCCGGACGTTGGAACGCTACATCATCGACCTGGAAGAAAAATTGGGCTACCGGCACGTTTACACGCCGGTATTGGCCAATGTCGAATTATACAAAATTTCCGGGCACTGGGAGCATTATCAGGATGACATGTTTCCGAAGATGACGCTGGATAATGAAGAACTGGTGCTGCGTCCGATGAACTGTCCGCACCATATCATGGTGTACAAGAGTGAAATGCACAGTTATCGCGACTTGCCCGTAAGAATTGCGGAATTGGGCACCATGCACCGCTACGAGATGTCCGGCGCGCTGACCGGCTTGCACCGGGTACGGGCGATGACCTTGAACGACGCGCATATTTTCTGCCGTCCGGACCAAATCAAAGAAGAATTTGGCCGCGTCGTGAAACTGATCCGCAAAGTATATGAAGATTTCGGGATCAAGGAATACCGCTTCCGGCTGTCGTATCGCGATCCCAAAGACACGGAGAAATACTTCCCCAATGACGCGATGTGGGAAATGTCGCAGCGCATGCTGCGGGAAGTTGTGACCGAGCTTGAACTTCCGTTTTTTGAAGCGGAAGGCGAAGCCGCATTCTACGGCCCCAAGTTGGATGTGCAGATCAAAACGGCGCTTGGCAAGGAAGAGACGCTTTCGACCGCGCAGCTTGATTTTCTCTTGCCCGAGCGGTTTGAACTGGAATATGTCGGCGATGACGGGCAAAAGCACCGTCCGGTCATGATTCACCGCGGGATTATCAGTACGATGGAGCGCATGACGGCATTTCTCCTGGAAAATTTCGCCGGCGCATTGCCGTTGTGGCTTTGCCCGGTGCAGGCGCGCGTTTTGCCGATCACAACCGCATACGAGGATTACGCCAAGCAAGTGGCGGAATTTTTGCAGCAGGAAGGCATCAGCGTGGAAACCGATTTGCGCAACGAGAAGCTTGGCTACAAAATTCGCGCCGCACAATTGGATAAAATTCCGTATATGCTCATTGTCGGTGAAAACGAAGCGACGGGCAAAACCGTTTCCGTCCGCAGGCGGGGAATGGGAGACATTGGCGCGAAACCGCTGGCGGAAGCGGCGGCGATGATCCTCGACGACATCCGAACCAAACGCATCGATTAATTGCCAAAAAAACTGTAAAATTTGTCGAAAAAGGTGCCAATAGACCTAAGGAAAAAAAGAAGCAAGCGTTTTCAAATAGGAAACGAAGCTTCTTTTTTTGACTCGTGGAATATGCTACAATATGGTAAACAAAAGTAAACTTCGCCCATCGTTTGTTCTATTTCGGTATTTAATGATGCGGATTCCGCAGGAATCTTTGGGAGAGACCGGTATGAAATGGTCGCATTTTTTGGATATGGAACAAATGAATGAAACCGATGAATACGAACTGCTGAATGAGTTGTACAGGCAGATGTTTATCGTGGCGTATTCCAAGGTCAATAACAAATCCGACGCGTTGGATATTGTTCAGGAGTCGTGGTTAAAAATTTTGCTGAAACTCGACAGTTTAAAAGACAGGGACAAGTTGCTGCATTGGGCCAAGGCAATAGTCTCCAATACCGCGGTAAATTTCATTAAACGCAAGCAATTTATGAAGTGGGTCGCGTTCCAGACCGAGACGCCCCAGTCGCGGGAGTTCATTGTCGATGCGCAAATGGAAGAGCGGTTTCGCCGCAAGGAGTTGTATGACAGCATCGCCAAGCTGGATGAAGAAACGGGCAAAATGCTGATTTGCAAATATTATTACGGGTTTAAAGATAAAGATATTGCCGAAGCGCTGGATTTCCCGGTCGGCACTGTAAAAGCGCGCATACATCGAGCAAAAGACAGGCTGCGCACGCTTTTGACGGATGAATAAATTCACCTCCCTCCGTAGACCATAATGGCGGGCAGTAAAATCCGCAAGAAACGGGGGGAGGTGATTTCCATGGCAAAAAACAAAGCCAATGAAAACGCCAATGCCGCCAATACCGCCAATAAATTCAACACCGAGTTTGCCGCCGAAACCAATGCGGCGGCGAGAAAGTCCGCGGCCAACAAAGCAAACCAGAAAGCGAATCAATAATTTTGTCAGTCGGATATAAACAAAGGGAGGCACAATGCCTCCCTTTAATTGTTCATGGTTTTGCTCTTTGCTTATTTGTTTGAATCATTGACCTTCCATTCCACCGGAATGACAATCTTTTCTTCCTGAATCGCGCTGCCTGTTATTTGGGCCAACAACAGCTCTACCGCGGCCTTGCCCAATTGGCCTTCGTTTTGTAAAATGCGCGGAATGTCAATAAAGTCGGGGTCGTCAAAAGTAATCATTTCCACATCCTCCGGAACCGCGCGCCCCAACGTTTGCAAAGCGGTATAAGTCATTCGGGCCGTCTCTTCGGTCAAAGTGAAAACCGCCGTAATATCGGAATGCTCTTCAAGAAAATGAATAATTTCCCGC
>DASVDB010000135.1 GCA_036381315.1 Bacilli bacterium
TCACACCCACCGCCGCCGCGGACGGATAAAATTAGATGGATTTTCTCCAATTAATTCTCGTTTGATTACCGTTTAGTAAAGATTAAATGGATTTCATCCAATTATTTTACCTTAAATCAACCAAATATGCCGAACCTCACCTAATTTAGTTGGATGAAATCCAAAGCCGGCAGGTTTTTGTCAGCGGCTGAAAGCCGACTGTTCAGGCTAGAGTCTCGCGGAAAAACAATCTGTGGCTACAGCCGCCCAATTGGCAACAAACAAAAAAGTGACTGATTGTGAAAATCAAAAACGCTGGTGATGTTCCGCGCATCTTTGCAAAGCAATGCGCGGAACATGCCGCGAATTACCGATTGAGCAAGCTCCCCACATATTTTAGCAGTTCATTCGCGCACACCGGGCAGTATTTGTGCTCATCAATCAACCGCTTGCTGACCTCGTTGATCCGCTTCAACTGCTTTTCGTCCGGCGTTTTTGTCGATGTGGTGATTTTGACGATATCTTTCAAATCCGCAAACAGTTTCTTCTCGATCGCTTCGCGAAGCCTGTCGTGCGTATTGTACTCAAACTTTTTGCCCTTGCGCGAATACGACGACATGCGAATCAAAATTTCCTCGCGGAACGCCTTTTTCGCGTTTTCCGACACGCCGATCTGCTCTTCGATCGAGCGCATCAGCCGCTCGTCGGGATCCATCTCCTCGCCTGTTATGGGATCGCGCATTTTGTGCCAATTGCAATAGGCTTCAATGTTGTCCAGATAATTCTCGAACAGCGTGCGTGCCGATTCTTCGAACGAATAGACGAACGCTTTTTGCACTTCCTTTTTCGCCAATTCGTCATATTCCTTGCGCGCAAGCGAAATAAAGTTCAAATACCGCTCCCGATCTTCTTTAGTGATCGACGAATGCTGGTCCAACCCGTCCTTCAAGGCGCGCAGCACATCGAGCGCGTTGATGCAATTCAGGTCGCGACGGATTAAGGCGCTCGAAATGCGGTTGATCACATAGCGCGGATCGATGCCGGTCATGCCCTCTTCGGCAAATTCCTGCTGCATTTCCTTCAAATCGGCTTCCTTGTAGCCTTCCACTTCCTCGCCGTCGTACATGCGCATTTTTTTGATCAGATCCATGCCTTGTTTCTTTGATTCCTTGAGCCTCGTCAGGACGGAAAACATCGCCGCCGCTTTCAGCGCGTGCGGGGCTATGTGGATATGGCTCATGTCGCTTTGGCGTATCAGTTTTTCGTATATTTTTTCTTCTTCCTTTACCTTCAGGTTGTACGGTATTTTCATCACAATCATCCGCGATTGCAACGCTTCATTCTTTTTATTGGCGATAAACGACCGGTATTCCGCTTCGTTCGTGTGGGCAACAATCAATTCGTCCGCCGAAATGAGCGCGAACCTGCCGGCCTTAAAGTTTCCTTCCTGCGTCAGCGAGAGCAAGTTCCATAAAAATTTCTCGTCGCACTTCAACATTTCCTGAAATTCCATCAAACCGCGGTTCGCCTTGTTTAATTCCCCGTCAAACCGGTATGCTCGCGGATCGGATTCGGAACCGTACTCGGCAATGGTCGAAAAATCGATGCTTCCGGTCAAATCGGCGATATCCTGCGATTTTGGATCCGACGGGCTGAACGTGCCGATTCCGACCCGCTCTTCCTCCGAAATAAACACCCTTTCCACGATGACATTTTCAATTATGCCGTCATATTCCGTCTGCAGCATCATGCGGCACGAAGGGCAGAGCGAGCCTTCGATTTTCACGCCCAGGTGCGCTTCAAAATCGGGCCGCAATTCATGCGGAATCAAATGCAGCGGCTCCTCGTGCATCGGACAACCCCGAATTGCGTATAATGCGCCCTCCGGGGTGCGCGAGTAATATTCCAACCCTTTTTTCAGGAGAGTAACGATCGTTGATTTGCCGCCGCTGACCGGCCCCATCAACAGCAAGATCCGTTTGCGCACATCCAAACGCCGCGCCGCCGAATGAAAATATTCCTCAACCAGATTTTCAATCGCCCGGTCCAGTCCGAACAATTCCCGCGCGAAAAATGCGTACTTGCGCTCGCCGCTTTCCCCTTCAATGCCAAAATGCCTGATCATTTCATAAACCCGCGCATGCGCTGTCATCGCCAATTGGGGACGTTCCTGAACCATTCCCACATATTCTTTAAACGTGCCGCTCCATGCCAGCGCCTCAGTCTGTGCCCGATGCTCCGCAATCTTCCTGAAGATATCCATGGGTACCTCCCCTTCATGTATGCCGAAAGCGAGCCGCTTTTGATTTCATCCTGCGCGCAAGCCGCCTCCAGCCAAGTCGGCATTACCGGCAAAATATAGCGTAATAATACCTATGCGGCGGCGGCGGATAAGTTTCCAACCCGGACTGGCCGTCCGCGCAAGAAAGTGACTGGCTGGTCGCGGCCATATTTTGCTATGATCGTTGTATACATGCATTTTGCATTTTAATCCGAAGGAAGTGCCGCATGATGCCAGCGAGAAAGGAAACCGACCTGTATGAGCCGGTGAAGCGTTTTTGGGAGGCGCTTGGTTTCGCCGTTAAAGGGGAAGTAAACGGGTGCGATCTGGTCGCGGTGCGCGAAGGGAACGCACAGCCTGTCATCGTCGAATTGAAAAAACGGTTTACGGTGGAGTTGCTGCTGCAAGGCATTGATCGCCTGCGCTTAAGCGAACATGTGTATGTGGCTGTGGAAGACGCGGGGAAAAATCACAAGCACGCAAATCAAAAATGGGCTGCATGCGCCAAACTGTGCCGCATGTTGGGCTTGGGGCTTATCACCGTGCGCTTTTATGCTAACAACCGACCGTCCGTCTGTTTGCGCTGCGAGCCCAAGCCGTATCAGCCGCGCAAAAACAAGGCGGAGTTTACGTCGTTGCTTGCGGAATTTTCCGGCAGAAGCGGCGATTACATTCCCGGCGGCAGCACACGGCGAAAGCTTGTCACCGTCTACCGCGAAGAAGCGTTGCGCATTGCGGATATGCTGCAAAAAAAAGGGCCGGCAAGCCCCAAACAATTAAAAGGGGAAACCGGTATCGAAAGAGCGGCGGAAATTTTGCGGCAAAATTATTACGGATGGTTTTTTCGCGTGCAAAAAGGGCTTTACGTTTTATCCGAAGAGGGCAAAAAAGCTCTGGGCAATTACGCCGACGTGCTTAGCCGCTTAAACCAGGCTGATGCCGCTGATTAAAATGAGCGTCGCCAGCATCGCCTTAAGCGGTCTGGTCGGAACTTTCGCGGACAGGCCGCTGCCCAGCAAAACGCCCGGGATCGAACCGACAAGCAGATTCGCCGCCAGCAAGTAATCCACATTGCCCAACCCGGCATGCATCAGGCCCGCCGCCGTAACGAGAAAAAGCGCGTGCGTAAGGTCGGTGCCGACGATTTCCGCGCCCTTCAGCCTGTATAAATACACGATTGCCAGGGCAAACAGCGAGCCCGAGCCGATCGAGGTAAACCCTACGGCCAACCCCAGCAAAAACCCGATACCAATCGTGGCCAGGCGTTTTTTTCGGGTCGGCGCAACAGCATGCGGCAATTCCCCTTCCCGCCTGCGGAAAAATTGCCGATATAACATCAAAGCGGCGGCAATAATCAGCATAATGCCGAGCGCATGCCGAATGGCGGCTTCCTGGTCATGAAAAAAGGCGTCGAACAGCCGCAACAATACCATTGCCGCCGCCGCGCCGGGCAAACTGCCGATGCCCAAATAGACCACGATGCGGAAGCGAATTGTTTTCTGGCGAAAATGTCGGATCACACCAAACAGTTTGGTCACGGCATTATAAAACAGGTCCGTACCCACGGCGATGGCGGGATGGATATGAAACAAAATCAGTACCGGGGTTAAGAGCGCGGCTCCCCCCACGCCCGTCAGGCCGATCATGATGCCAACAAAAAAACCCAGCGCTGCAATCCAGGGTTCCATGCAACCGCCACCTTTAAAACCAAGTATTTAAATAGGATTATATGGTATTAAAGGTGGAATGTAAAGGTTAAATTTCTTTTGCAAAAGGACGTTTTCATTTCGCCCAATCCCGGTTATAATAAGGTTATGCTTTATGGAGGTGCGACCAAAATGTCGGTTTCATTTTATCTCGTCATGACGGTTCTGGTTCTTTGTCTGGGAGCACTTATGACCGCGGCGTTCAGCGAAGACAAGACGAAAGGACTGTAAGCAAACGCTGCATATGCGCAAAAAGCCCCGCTTGTAAAAGCGGGGCTTTTTCGTGGATAACATCAGTCAAATTTCAATTCGCGCATTTGTTCCCGGCAAGCCGCACATACGGTGCGGTTTTTATATTCGCTAACGGATTCCATGGAGGAACAAAATACGCATCTCGGTTTATACCGTTCCAAAATAATATGATCCCCCTGCACCAAAATTTCGACAGGGTCCCCCTCATTCATTTGGTATCTTTTCCGAAGCGACTTCGGCAACACGATACGTCCGAGTTGGTCAACTTTGCGTACGACTCCAACAGGTTTCACAAGTTTCACCTCTCTTAAGTATGTCAGTGTCTCGCACTTTATATATATTTGCCTGTTAAGCCAACCATTCTAATAGAGTTCTATATGCCGGCGCAAAATCCTCCTTTTTCACACAATTTTAATTACGATATTTTATGGCAAAACATGCGTATTTTTCGCATGCGGATCATCAGACGAGCCCGGGAAAACCCGTTTGCCGCAACGCTTCATATACGATAATGGCGGCGGAGTTGGCCAAATTCAGCGAACGGATCGCTTGCCCCATCGGCAGGCGAATAAGCGTATCGCGGTATGTTTGCAGGATCGCAGCCGGCAATCCCGCCGTTTCCTTGCCAAACACGAAAACATCCCCGTCGCGGTACGAAAAGTCGCTGTAATGGGTTTTCGCCTTCGTTGTCGCGCAAAAAAACCGGCTACCGGCAAACCGTTCCGTAACTTCGGCAAAGGAATCGTAATAACGCACATCGACCAGCGGCCAATAATCAAGACCGGAACGTTTTAAATATTTGTCGTCGGTAGAAAAGCCAAGCGGTCGCACCAGATTCAGGGTCGTTCCTGTTGCGGCGCACGTTCTGGCGATATTTCCCGTATTCGACGGGATTTCCGGCTCGACCAATACGATATGAAAAGCCATCGTTGTTCCCACCTCTTGTTCGATTGCGCAAAAAAGCGCACGTTCCCAGTATAGCAAAAGAAAATCCCGTTTTCACCCGCGAAAGCAAACGGGGTGTAAAACGGGATGTATCCAAAGCACGGCCGGGTTGCCGGCTTGCGGTAAGTAAAACTCGAAACTCTCAATCGTCTTTCCGGCTTGCGGCCTTTAAACGGACGTAGGAGAGCTTATTTTGCGCAAATTGCCAACTATTTGAATCTAACGGACGTGAGAGAGCCTATTCTTGCATTTTTCCCGATATTCGGGCATTGAAACGACAAATAGCCTCTCCTGCGTCCGTTAGAATTTCAAATCGGTCTTTTTTCGGCAAATAGCCTCTGCTGCGTCCGTTAGCGTTAGGCGGGGAGGCGGTCCACCCGTTTTAGCGTAGGGTGGGGAGGTAGTCCCCCGTTTCACCGTTACGCGGGGAGGTGATCCCCCGTTTCACCGTTACGCGGGGAGTTGATCCTCCGTTTCACCGCTACGCGGGAAGTTGATCCTCCGTTTCACCGCTACACGGGGAGGTGGTCCTCCGTTTTAGCGTAGGGCGCGGGGAGATAGTCCTCCCCTGTTGGGCGGGAAAGTTATCGGAATCGGGCAAGGCGATCGTTCAACGGTTTCGTCTGCGCATAAATGTCTTGATAGATTGCGAAAAGTTCCCGGTAAGTTTTCGCCGCGGCCGAATCGGGAGCAAACACCCGATCCGTCGCAATGAACCGCTCCGCGCATTCCGCAAGCGACCCGAACCAACCGCAGCCGTATGCCGCCAGGATGGCGGCGCCCAAAGCGGGGCCTTGCTCATTTTTCAATTTGACAATCCGGGCGTTAAAAATATCGGCTTGCATTTGCATCCAGACATCATTTTTAGCTCCGCCGCCAATCGAGATTATCGTATCGACGGAAATTCCGGCATGCCGAAACATTTCAACCGATTCATTCAGCGAAAACGTGATCCCTTCCATGACGGCGCGCACAAAATGATCGCGCGTATGCGATCCGTCCGCTCCGATAAAGCTTGCGCGAATGAGCGCATCCGCATGCGGCGTCCGTTCTCCGACAAGGTACGGAGTAAACAGAAGCCCGTTGGAACCTGCCGCAATGTTCCCTACGCCCGCCGTAAAGGCGGCGAAAGACTCGCTCGGCGCAAATGTTTGTTTCAGCCAACTCAAGCTGTATCCGGCGGCCAACGTCACGCCCATCGCGTAAAAGGCGTCCTGTTTGGCATGATTGAAAAAATGCACTTTCCCGCGAAAATCTTTTGATTTGTCGTCTTCATAGGAAAGAATAACGCCCGAGGTGCCGATGCTGCACATGGCCGCGCCTGTGGCCAAAATCCCCGCGCCCACTGCGCCGCAGGCGTTGTCGGCGCCGCCGGCGAACACTTTAACGCCGTGCGAAAGGCCCGTTTGCCGCGCAATTTCCGGCAGCAATTCGCCGACGCAGGCAAACGATTCCGCAAGCGGCGGGCATAAGTCGGGGTCTAACGCCAACTCCCGGCAAATCTCCTCGCTCCAGCGCTTGTTGGCAACGTCCAGCATGAGCGTGCCGGCCGCATCCGATATGTCCATCTGCACAGACCCGGTCAAGCGATAGCGAACATAATCTTTCGGCAGCAAAAAGCGGCGCGCTCGCGCAAATATTTCCGGTTCATGCGCGCGAACCCACAAGAGCTTCGGCAGCGTAAATCCTTCCAAAGCTTTATTCTTCGTGATCGCGAGCAATTTGTCGCCCAATCTTGCTTCAAGCTCCCGACATTGCGGCGTAGTCCGCGTATCATTCCACAAAATCGCGTTGCGCAAAACGCGCATCTGTTCGTCAAGCAGCACCAGACCGTGCATTTGCCCGGAAAAGCTGATTCCCTCGACTTCATCCGGCTTGACGCCGTATTTTGCGATTGCCTGCCGCAGCACCTCTATGGTGGCCGAAACCCAATCCTCGGGATTTTGTTCGGAATATCCGGGCTGCGGCTGCAAGAGCGGATACTCGCCCGTCATTTCCCCCAGAATGCCGCCGTCGCGGCCGACCAGCAGCGCTTTGACCGAACTTGTGCCCAGGTCAATCCCAATCACACATTTCGGCATTGTTATCCTCTCCCGACAGCGAAAATCGCTTCGTTGAGCGCCGCCCGCAGCTCTTCAAGCCTGCCGGAGCGGTTTTCAATTTTGCGGTTCGCAAGCGCGTATGCTTCCAGCGAACGAAAATCGGCTTTGCCGCTGACGATATCCAATCCGATGCCTTGTTTGAAACTGCTGTACCGTTCCGCAATAAAATGATCCAACACTTTATCTTCAATCAGTTTCGCCGCCGCTTTCAGGCCCCAGGCGAATGAATCCATTCCCGCCGCGTGGGCAATAAACAAATCTTCCGGTTCAAAAGAGCCCCTGCGCACTTTGGCGTCGAAATTGACGCCGCCGGAGCCCAAACCGCCGTTTTTCAGGATTTCATACATGGCGAGCGTCACCGCGTACAAATCTGTCGGAAACTCGTCGGTATCCCAGCCGAGCAGCGGATCGCCCTGATTGGCGTCGATCGAGCCCAGCATGCCGTTTAGCCGCGC